>NZ_PSWL01000009.1:0-125288 GCF_002932755.1 Rathayibacter sp. AY1B6 | reverse complement strand
GAGGGGCGGCGGGGCGGACGGGCCATGGGCGGGTGCCTCCTCGATCGCGGCGGGGGAAGTGGAGCGGCCCCGGCGCCCGCACCGAGGTGCTGGGCTCCGGGGCCGGTCCGGCGTGCCGAGACTACGCGGAGAAGCGCGGGAAGGCGGAGCGACCCGCGTAGGTCGCCGCACCTCCCAGGATCTCCTCGATACGCAGCAGCTGGTTGTACTTCGCGACGCGGTCCGAGCGGGCCGGGGCGCCGGTCTTGATCTGGCCGCCGTCCACCGCGACCGCGAGGTCGGCGATGGTGGTGTCCTCGGTCTCGCCGGAGCGGTGCGAGAGGATCGCGGTCATGCCGTTGCGCTGGGCGAGGGCCACGGCGTCGAGCGTCTCGGTGAGCGTGCCGATCTGGTTCACCTTGACCAGGATCGAGTTGCCGGCCTTCTCGGCGATGCCGCGGGCGAGGCGCACCGGGTTGGTGACGTACAGGTCGTCTCCGACGAGCTGCACCTTGTCGCCGATGGCCGCGGTGAGGTGGGTCCAGCCGGCCCAGTCGTCCTCGTCCAGCGGGTCCTCGATCGAGACCAGCGGGTAGTTGGCGACGAGGTCGGCGTAGTAGGAGGAGAGCTCCTCGGCCGAGAGCTTCTTGCCCTCGAACGTGTAGGCGCCGTCCTCGTAGAACTCCGAGGAGGCGACGTCGAGCGCGAGCCCGATGTCCTTCCCGGGGGTGAAGCCCGCGGCCTCGACGGCCTTGAGGATGAAGTCGAGCGCCTCGCGGTTGGTGGGCAGGTCGGGGGCGAACCCGCCCTCGTCGCCGAGGCCGGTGGCGAAGCCGGCCTTCTTCAGCTGCGCCTTGAGCGCGTGGTAGATCTCGACGCCCCAGCGCAGGCCCTCGGAGAAGGACTCGGCGCCCAGCGGGACGGCCATGAACTCCTGGATGTCGACGCCGGTGTCGGCGTGCGCGCCTCCGTTGATGATGTTCATCAGCGGCACGGGCAGGGTGTGCGCGTTCGGGCCGCCGACGTACCGGAACAGGTCGAGGTCGGACGACTGCGCGGCGGCCTTGGCCACGGCGAGGCTGACGCCGAGGATCGCGTTCGCACCCAGGCGGGACTTGTTCTCGGTGCCGTCGAGCTCGATCAGCTCGGCGTCGACGAGGCGCTGGTCGGTGGCGTCGAAGCCCTCGATGGCCGGGCCGATCTCGTCGATGACGGCGTCGACGGCCTTCTGCACGCCCTTGCCGAGGTAGCGGTCGGAGTCGCCGTCGCGGAGCTCGTACGCCTCGAACGCGCCGGTGGAGGCGCCGGACGGGACGGCCGCTCGCGAGGACGCGCCGTCCTCGAGCAGGACCTCGACCTCGACCGTGGGGTTGCCACGGGAGTCCAGAATTTCTCGGGCGACGACTGCCTCGATAAGGGCCACAACTATCTCCTCTTGACGGATGGGCTCCCGGAGCCGGGAGCGGTCGGGAAGGAGTCTACTGACCGCCTCCGAAGCGCAGGAGACCGCGGCCGGTCGTAGACTCCCAGGGCCCGATCGCCGGACGGCCCGGGCGCACCCGCCGACCCGGAGGTTCCCCGTGACCACGACCGCCGCCGACCACGTCGACCGTCTGACCGCCGTCGTCCCGGACTTCCCGAGCCCGGGCATCCTGTTCCGCGATCTCACGCCGGTCTTCGGCGACGGCGAGGCCCTGCGGGCGGTGGCCGACGCGCTGATCGAGCCCTACCGCGGCCGGATCGACGCGATCGCGGGCGTGGAGGCGCGCGGGTTCCTGCTCGCCGCGGCGGCCGCCTACTCGGCCGGGCTCGGCGTCGTGACCATCCGCAAGCCCGGCAAGCTGCCGCGGGCCGTGCTCCGCGAGAAGGCGACCCTCGAGTACGGCGAGACGATGCTCGAGGTGCACGAGGACGCGGCGCCGCGCGGCTCGCGCCTGCTGCTGGTCGACGACGTGCTGGCGACCGGGGGCACGCTCGACGCGAGCCGCCGCCTGATCGAGCGCGCAGGGTGGAGCCTCGAGGGGATCGCGGTGGTCATGGAGCTCGACGGGCTCGGCGGCCGCGAGGTGCTGGCCGGCCACCGCGTCGACGCGATCGTCACCGTCTGACCCGGCCCCGTCGCTCCGCTCCCCTGCCCCTTCCCGCCTCTCCTCCCGTCCGCGAGATGGAGGAGGAGGGAGCGGAGAGCGGAGGAGGCGGCGTCAGCTCAGGGAGAGGGACATCCGGGAGAGGACGAAGGTCTCGAGCACCTGCACGAGCATGTAGAGCACGAGCGAGACGCCGGTGACCAGCACGACCGCCGACCAGACGTCCGCGAAGCGGGCCTGGGCGGACCAGGCGTTGATCGCCCCGCCGATGCCCGAGCCGGTCGAGAGCCACTCGGCGAGCAGCGCGCCCGTGATCGCTCCGGGCACCGAGATGCGGATCGCGGCGAAGAGCGAGGGCAGCGAGCCGGGGATGGCGACCTTGCGGATCGCGGTGAGGGTGCTGCCTCCGTAGACCGCGACCACGTCGAGCATCTGCGGGGAGGCGTTGTTGAGGCCGAAGGCGATCGTCACCAGCGCGGGGAACAGGACGACGATCCCGCCGATCACCGCGACCGAGGCGATCGAGCCGGTCCCGAAGACGAGGATGATCAGCGGCGCCATCGCGATCAGCGGCACCGAGCGCAGGAGCATCGCGAACGGCATCAGCGCGTGCTCGATGCCCTTGGACAGGCGGAACAGGATCGCGCCGAGGATCGCCACGACCAGGCCGGCCGCGAAGCCGATCAGCGCGTCGCCCATGGTCACGGCGAAGAGCCCGCCCAGCTCGGCGCGGTGCTCCGCCGCCTTCGCGTCGGTGACCAGGTGCTGCCAGACGTCCCACGGGCCCTTGACCACGTAGGGCGAGACCCCGCTGAAGAGGACCACGCCGATCCAGATCGCCAGCACGATCACGATCGTCGAGAGGGCGATGAGCAGGCTCTTGCGCAGGCTCTTGAGTGTCGCGCCGAGGGCGGCCGTGCGCAGCTGGCGCCGCAGCTCGTCGACCGCGAGGATCGAGGTGGCCGTGGACTGCTCCGTGCGGTCGGGGACGGTGGTCGTCATGGTCATGCCCGCTTTCCGGAGGACCAGGGCGCGATGAGGCGCCCGATCAGTCCGACGATGCCGTAGCCGAGGAGCGCGACGCCCGCGCAGAGGAGGAAGAGCGCCCAGACGCGGGGCGAGTTCAGCGAGACCTGCGCCGCGACCAGGATCGGGCCCACGCCCGTCTCGATCTTGCCGAAGTACTCGCCGAGGATCGCGCCGAGGAAGGCCGCGGGCACCGCGATCTGCAGCGCCGACAGGATGTTGGGCAGGGCCGCGATCAGGCGGACCTTGCGCAGCTGGGTGAAGCGCGAGCCGCCGTAGACCGTGACGACGTCGAGCGCCGCCTTGTCGGCCGCCTTCAGCCCGAGGAGGCTGCCGACGACCGTGGTGAAGAACACCGAGAGGCCGGCCAGGAAGATCGCCGTCGCGCTCGCCTTCCCGGGAGCGTCCGCGCCACCCAGGATCAGCAGCACGATCGCTCCGATCGCGACGATCGGCACGCAGTAGGTGATGACCGCGAGCTGCGAGACGACCCCCTCCAGCCAGGGCAGGACCAGCACGAGCGCCGAGAGCACGAGCGCGAGGAGGTTGCCCCAGAAGTAGCCGACCGCCGCCTCGCCGATCGTGACGGAGAAGTTGCGCCAGTAGAAGCCGAGGCCGTCCTCCATCGCGGTCTGCACGACCTGCACGGGAGTGGGGACGGGCGCGTAGGTCGCGGTGCCGGTGGGCGCGGTGACGAGCGCCACGATCCACCAGACGGCGACGATCGCGGCGACGCCGATCAGCCCGGTGAGCCACGGAGGGAGGGACAGGGTGCGGCGCGGGGCCGCGGGGAGCGTGGTGGCCACGGTCACTCCTGGACGCGGTCGTCCGAGGCCGCGCCGCCGTCGCCGAACAGCAGCTCGGAGGCCTGGTCGACGTAGGCGTGGAACTCGGGAGTGCGCTGCATCTCGGGGGTGCGCGGGCGGGGGAGGTCGATGTCGATGATCTCCTTCACCCGTCCCGGGCGCGGGCTCATCACCGCGACGCGGTCCGACAGGAAGATCGCCTCCGAGATGCCGTGCGTGACGAGGAGCGTCGTGGCGGGCTTCTCGGTCCAAATCCGCAGCAGCTCGAGATTGAGCTTCTGCCGCGTCATGTCGTCGAGGGCGCCGAACGGCTCGTCGAGCAGCAGGACCTCGGGCTTGAGGATCAGGCACCGCGCGATCGACACGCGCTGCCGCATGCCGCCCGAGAGCTGAGCCGGCTTGGCCTTCTCGAAGCCGCGGAGTCCGACGAGGTCGATCAGCTCGTCGATGTAGGACTGGTCGACGCCCTTGCCCGCGATCTCGAACGGCAGGCGGATGTTCGCCATGACACTGCGCCACGGCAGGAGCGCGTGGTCCTGGAAGGCGATGCCGAGCTTGTTGTCGCGGCGCAGCTCCTGGGGGGTGCGGCCGTCGACGCGGATGGAGCCGGACGTCGGCTCCTCCAGCCCCGCGAGGATGCGCAGGATGGTCGACTTGCCGCACCCCGACGGGCCGAGCAGGGCGAGGAAGCTGCCCTGGTCGGTGTGGAGATCGGTGTCCTGCAGCGCCGCGACGCTGCGCGAGCCCATCCGGAACGTCTTCGACAGGCCGTGGATCTGGATGCCGGTGCCGCCGGCACCCTGGTCGCGCAGGGTGCCGGCGTCGGTCGTGTCGGTCACGAGTGGTGCCCTTCGTGGATCAGGATCAGGCCGCGTACTTCATCAGCTCGGGGTTCTCCTCGTAGACCTCGTCGAGGAGGGTCAGATCGAAGAGGTCCTCGGCCGTGACGTCGATCCCGGCGCCCGCGAGGGACGCGATGGTCTCGGACTGCAGCGTCTCGGAGATGGTGAAGAGGCCGTTCGAGACCGTCTCGTCCGAGACGACCAGCTCCTCGGCCTGGATGGTGGCGCCCTTCTTGGAGGACTCCTCGTTGAGGCCGAGGTCCTTGCCGTAGTTCTCGACGGCCAGCATCGCGCCCGCCTCCGGGTCGTTGACCGCGTCGGTCCAGCCCTTGATCTCGGCGACGAGGAACGCCTTCAGAGCGTCGCGCTTCTCGGCGATCGCCTGCTCGGACACCGAGAAGGTCTCGGCGACGAAGGGGAGGCCGTTGTCGGCGAAGGGCAGGTTGACGACCTCGTAGCCCTCGGCCGCGACCGTGATGGCCTCGTTCGTCAGGTAGGCGATGAAGCCGTCGACGGTGCCGTTGACGAGGACGGAGGGGTCGTACTCCACGGGGACGACCGTGAGGTCGGACTCGGAGAGGCCGTTCGCGGCGAGCAGCGCCTGGAACAGGGAGGTGTTCGAGGCCTGGACGCCGATCTTCTTCCCGGCGAGGTCGGCCGGGGTGGCGATGTTGCCGGCGGTCTTGATCGAGAGGACCGTGAAGGGGTTCTTCTGGTAGGTCGCGCCGATGATCTTGAGCGGGGCCTCCTGCTGGGCGATCGCGGTGCCGATCGAGACGGCGTCGCTGAGCGCGACGTCGGCGCTGCCCGAGAGCAGCTCGGCCACGCCGGTCGAGGGGCCGGGGGTGAGCGTCACTCCCGCGAGGCCGGCCTCGGTGAAGTAGCCCTTCGAGTCGGCGAAGAACTCGCCCGCGAACTCCTCGTTCTTGATCCAGGAGAGCTGGACCTTGAGGGTGCCGAGGTCGCCGCCGTCCGCGGCGGACGCCCCGGAGGAGTCGGAGGCGCAGGAGGCGAGGACGGAGGCGCCGCCGATCGCGAGGCCGGCGACGCCCGCCAGGCGGAGGAGGCTGCGGCGGTCGAAGGCCGGAAGGGAGCGGAGGGGCGACAGGGTCAAGGGGACTCCTCGGGTGGGGATCGTCAGGGCTGCTGCGGTGCGGTGCGCGGGGTCGCGACGGGGTGCCCGTGCAGGCGCGCCAAGCCGCGCCGATCGGGTGCCTCGACGCTATCCGGGGGAGATTTCTCGGGTGTGTCCGCAGATTTCGCGGGTATTAAGGCTCTCACGGATCCGACAAGGATCCGACCAGACCGGGGTGATCTCCTGACGGATCGTCTGAGACCCTGTTCAGCCCCGACGGTCAGGCCCCGGTATCGCCCCGCCCGCCCGCAGGCACGGGGTCGGGGTCGGGGTCGGCGTCGGCGTCGGCGTCGGCGTCGGCGTCGGCGTCGGCGTCGGCGTCGGCGTCAGGTTCCGCTCATCCGAAGCCGCCGGCCCAGCTCAGCCGCCGGCGCCGCTCAGCCGGCGCCGCTCAGCCGAGGTCCTTGAAGGAGAGGTCGGCGGCGGAGGCGGCGCCGCGTGGAACGAGGGCGAAGCGCGTGAAGCCCGCGGCGGCAGCGCGGTCGAGCAGCGGGGTGAGGTTCTTCGCCCGGCGCTCGAGGCGCACGCGCGAGCCCTGCGCGATGAGCTCCTGCTTGAGCGCGAGCAGCACCTCGGGCGCCGCGTCGCGCTCGTGCACGAGGACGACGGCGTCGGGGCGCTCGACGACGGCACCGCCGATCAGCTCGACGATCCGCTCGAAGCCGATCGAGAAGCCGCAGGCCGGCACGTCCTGACCGAGGAAGCGGCCGATCATCCCGTCGTACCGCCCGCCTCCGCCGACCGAGGAGCCCGAGGACGGGTGCGCGATCTCGAAGATCGTGCCCGTGTAGTAGCCCATCCCCCGCACGAGCGTCGGGTCGAAGCGGAGCGAGACGCCGGCGGGCAGCGAGCGCAGCGACCGGGCCAGGGTCTCGAGCGCGAGCACCGCCTCCGGGTCGACGCCCTCGGGCAGCACGTCGAGGATCGCGGACTGCTCGAGCGCCACTCCCCCGGCGGCGACCGCCTGCTCGATCCGCGCGAGGTAGCCGCCGAGGACCGCGGCCGCGTCCGGCCCGTCGGCCTCGAGCTCGGCGACGACCCCGGCGGCGCCGATCTTGTCGAGCTTGTCGATCGAGATCAGGGCCGGGCCGAAGCGCTCGGGGGCGAAGCCGCAGTGCTCGAGGATGCCGGTGAGGATGCGGCGGTCGTTGATCCGGATGGTGCAGTCCTCGAGGCCCAGGGCGTCGAGCGCCGCCGCGGTCGCCGTGATGAGCTCGACCTCGGCCAGCTGCCCGGGCTCGCCGATGATGTCGATGTCGCACTGCACGAACTGGCGGTACCGCCCCTTCTGCGGGCGCTCGGCGCGCCAGACCGGCGCGATCTGCACCGACCGGAAGACGGCCGGCAGCTCGGCGCGGTGCGAGGCGTAGAAGCGGGCGAGCGGCACCGTGAGGTCGAAGCGCAGGCCGAGGTCGGCGAGGGCGGAGGCGTCGTCGGCCGCCGCGAGGTCGTCGCGGGTGAGCCCGCGGCGCAGCACGCTGAAGGCGAGCTTCTCGTTGTCGCCACCGAGGCCGGAGTGGAGGCGGTCGAAGTCCTCGACCACGGGCGTCTCGATCTCGTCGAACCCGTGGGAGGCGTACACGCGGCGGATGACGCCGAGCGCATGCTCGCGCTTCGCCTTGTCGGCGGGGAGGAAGTCGCGCATGCCGCGGGGCGGGGTGATCGGGGAGGCCATGACGGCGATTCTCCCAGATCGGCCGGGGCGGGTCGGCGGCGCCTCAGTCCGCGCGCCGCTCCTGCTCCACTGCGCGGATCTCGTCCTGGAGGTCGCGCGTCGCCGCGCGGAGCGCACGCTCGGCGTCGAGCCCCTGGGCGCGCGCGGAGGCGACGATGGCCAGCAGCAGCGGGCCGAGGTCCTCCTCCGACTCGATGGGCAGCGGGCCCTGGCCGGCGTCCACGACGCCCAGCGAGGTCGCCTTGCCGATCACCTTGTCGGCGAGCGCGAGGGCCGGCATTCCCTGCGGGATCCCGTCGAGCACGCTCGTGCGGTGCGGCTTCTCGGTCCGCTTGAGCTCGTCCCACACCGCGATGACGTCGTCGGCCGTCTCGGCCGTCGCGTCGCCGAAGACGTGCGGGTGGCGGCCGATCATCTTGGCGTTCATGTGCGCCGCGACGTCCTCGATGGTGAAGGGCTCGGCGCTCTCGGCGGCGAGGTCGGCGTGGAAGAGGACCTGGTAGAGGACGTCGCCGAGCTCCTCGATCAGGTCGGCCCGGTCCCCCGCCTCGATGGCGTCGACGAGCTCGTGCGACTCCTCGATCAGGTAGCGCACGAGCGACTCGTGGGTCTGCTCGGCGTCCCACGGGCAGCCGCCCGGGGCGCGGAGGACGTGGACGGTGCGGATGAGCTCGTCGAGCCGGGGATGCGCGGTCACCCCGCCATCCTCGCATCCGGTCCGGCCGCCTCCGCGGACATCCGGGCGGGGCGGGTGCCCGGGAGCCTCAGGCCCGCGCAAGACGCCGCCGCGCGACGAGGAGGCAGCCGCCGGCGACGAGCGGCACCGCGGCGAGGAGCCCGGGCGTCGCCGCGACGGCCACCGCGGTCGAGGCGCTGACCAGCGCGCCCGCCAGGTTCCAGAGCACCACCACGGCTCCCGCGCCGTCGCCGATCGGGAGCGGCACCGGGCCGAGCAGCTGCGGCGGCAGCCGACCCCGGGTCGCGTCCATCGCCCGCGCGGCTACAGCGGCCACGGCGGTCGCGGCGGCCACCGGCACCGCGGAGCCCGGGAGCAGCAGCGAAGCGAGGACCGCGCCGAGGGCCGCCAGTGCGACCGCGAGCACCAGCGGGAGGACGGCGTGCAGGAGCAGCAGCTCGACGGGCCCGGGCGCCAGGATCGCCGGCTGCCCCGCGGTCGCCGCGGCGTGCCGGAAGCCGTCGCTCCAGACGCCGGCGCCGAGGTAGGCGAGCACGCCCGCCGCGGCGGCCGGGAGCACGAGGAGGGAGGACGGCACGACCGCGGCGAGCACGGCGGCGGCCCCCGCCGCGACCAGTGCGATCACCGCGACCGCCGAGCGGCCGGGGGTGCGCAGCGCGCCGATCGCGTCGCGCACCGGGACGGCGAAGGCGAACGGGGAGAGGCGGACGGCTCGGAGACCGCGCCCGATCCCCGGGAGGGCGCGGTACCCGTCGAGCGACTCGGCGAGATCGCCCGTCGCTCCGAGCCGGGCGGCGGCCGACCACTGCCGGGCCTGGGCGAGGAGCAGCGGACCCCGCGCGGCGTCGAGCAGGCGGGGCGCCGCGGCCAGGAGCACCGCGGCCGACGTCAGCAGCACGATCGCGGCGCGCACCTCCTCCGCGCCGCTCACGGCCGAGGCGAGGAGGCCGCCCGGCGTGGGCGCACCGGGCAGGAGGGACCCGAGGACCGCGAGAGAGGCGAGGAGGCCCGCCGCGAGCGCGGGCAGGCGGGAGGGCAGGCACTGGCCGGCGAGCCAGGCGACGGCGAGGAGGCCGGCGAACGCGGCGCCGCCGGCGACGGCCGGGAGGAGCGGCGCGGAGGCGGTGAGGGCGAGGAGCGAGGCGACGGCGGCGCAGACCGTCACGAGACCGGCCGTCGCCCGGACCACGGGCCGACGGAGGACCGCCCAGCGGCGCAGGTCGGTCGCGAGCAGCACTGCCGTGGTGTGCGGCTCGCCCACCGCGGGGCCGCGCACCCGGCCCAGGAGCACGGCGGCGGGCAGGGCGAGACCCGCGGCGAGGGCGATCAGCGGCTCCGGCGCGGCTCCCGCCTCGGCGGCGAGGAGTGCGAGGGCCCGGGCGACGGGGAGGACGACGACGAGGACGGTCATCGCGACGAGGTAGCCGGCGTAGGCGCGCGGTGCCGGCGGAGCCGCGGCCCGGCCCCGGTGCAGAGCCCGCACCTCGGCGACGCGGGCCCCCTCTGCGCGCCTCACGCCCGCTCCAGCTCGACGACCCGCGCGCCCAGACCCGCGATCAGCACGGGACTGTGGGTCGCGACGACGAGCGCCCGGGACGCGGCTGCCCTCCGCAGGACCTCCGCGACCAGCGGCACCCGCTCGACGTCGAGCCGCTGCTCCGGCTCGTCGAGCAGCAGCACCGCGGAGGGCCGCGCCAGCACGAGCGCGAGGGAGAACAGCTGCGTCTGCCCGGAGGAGAGCTCGTGCGGGAAGCGGCGGGCGAGCGGAGCGAGCGCGAGCGCGTCGAGACCTGCCGCGGCCTCACGGCGGGCGTCGGCGACCGGCGCGCCCCACGAGACGGCGACCATCGCGAGGTGCTCCTCGAGGGTTATGTCCCGCTCGAACGGCGGGGTGCCGATCAGCGCGGCGACGGCGCGGCGGTGGGCGCCGGAGCGCTCCTCCGGGGCGCGCCCGGCCACCGTCACGACTCCTTCGCTCGGAGCGGTGAGGCCGGCGATCACCCGCAGGAGCGTGGTCTTGCCGGTGCCGTTGCGGCCCGTCACCGCGACGCGCTCGCCCGCCTCCACCTCGAGCGAGCACGGGGCGAGCAGCTCGACCCCCGAGGCGCGCACCGCGACACCGCGGACGGCGACCAGCGGGCCGGCGAGCGGCTCCGGCTCGCGGGGACGTCGGGCGGCGAGGAGCGGCATGCCCTCCATCCTGCCAGCGGGCCCTCCCACGGCGGCGACGGCCACCGGAGCAGGGCGACCGGAGCGGCGCGCCACCGGGGAGCGCCGCCCCGAGGACCTCAGACCGTGACCGGCTCCGGGAACAGCGCGTCCAGGAGCGACGCGACCCACTGGATGAGCGCCCGGTCGCCGAGCGGGACGCCGTCGAGCACGGGCATCGGCACCACGACCGCGTCGGCCTGCTGCAGGTACTTCGCGGTCGGGTACATCCGGCGCAGGCGCACCTGGATCGAGTCCGGCAGGTGCGCGGGAGTAACGCGGACGTTCGAGCCCATCGCGACCACGTCGCTGAGGCCCGCCTTCTGCGCGCGCATGCGCAGCCGCGACACCAGGATGAGGTTCTCGACCGCCTCGGGCAGCTCGCCGTAGCGGTCGGTCAGCTCCTCGACCACGAGGTCGATGCTCCCCTCCTTCGCCGTCGGCGAGGACGCGGCCGACAGCTTCTGGTAGGCCTCCAGGCGCAGACGCTCGCTGTCGACGTACTCCTCCGGGATGCGCGCGTCGACGGGCAGCTCGAGCCGTAGCTCCGTCTGCCCCTCGGCGACCTCGCCGCGGAAGGTGTCGACGGCCTCGCCGATCATCCGCAGGTACAGGTCGAAGCCCACGCCCTGGATGTGCCCGGACTGCTCGCCGCCGAGGAGGTTGCCCGCGCCGCGGATCTCGAGGTCCTTCAGCGCGATCTGCATGCCGCCGCCGAGGTCCGAGTTGGCGGCCAGGGTCTGCAGCCGGTCGTGCGCGGTCTCGCTCAGCGGCTTCGTCTCGTCGTAGAGGAGGTAGGCGTAGGCGCGCTCGCGGCCGCGGCCGACCCGCCCGCGCAGCTGGTGCAGCTGCGAGAGCCCGTACTTGTCGGCGCGGTCGACGATCAGCGTGTTGGCGTTCGGGATGTCGAGGCCGGTCTCGACGATGGTCGTCGACACGAGGACGTCGAACTTGCGCTCCCAGAAGTCGACGATGATCCGCTCGAGCTGCGACTCGCTGAGCTTGCCGTGCGCGACCGCGATGCGCGCCTCGGGCACCAGCTCGGCGAGCTGCGAGGCGACGCGGTTGATCGTCGAGACGCGGTTGTGCACGAAGAACACCTGTCCCTCGCGCAGGAGCTCGCGGCGGATCGCGGCCGAGACCTGCTTCTCGGAGTAGGGGCCGACGAAGGTGAGGATCGGGTGGCGCTCCTCCGGCGGGGTCGCGAGGGTCGACATCTCGCGGATGCCGGTCACCGCCATCTCGAGTGTGCGCGGGATGGGCGTGGCGCTCATCGAGAGGATGTCGACGTTCTTCTTCAGCGCCTTGAGCTTGTCCTTGTGCTCGACGCCGAAGCGCTGCTCCTCGTCGATCACGAGCAGGCCCAGGTCCTTGAAGACGATGTTGTCGCTGAGGAGCCGGTGGGTCGCGATGACCATGTCGACGGTGCCGTCGGCCAGGCCCTCGATCGTCTCCTTCGACTCCTTCGCGCTCTGGAACCGGCTGAGCGCCCGGAGGTGGACGGGGAAGCCGGCGAAGCGCTCCTGGAACGTCTCGAGGTGCTGGCGGACGAGCAGCGTCGTCGGCACGAGCATCGCGACCTGCTTGCCGTCCTGGATCGCCTTGAACGCGGCGCGCACGGCGACCTCGGTCTTGCCGAAGCCGACGTCGCCCGAGAGCAGGCGGTCCATCGGGATCGGCCGCTCCATGTCGGCCTTGACCTCGTCGATGACGGTGAGCTGGTCGGGGGTCTCGGCGAACGGGAACGCCTCCTCCAGCTCGCGCTGCCAGGGAGTGTCCGGCGGGAACGCGTGCCCGCGGGAGGCCATCCGGGCGGAGTAGAGCTTCACGAGCTCGACCGCGATGTCGCGGACCGCCCGGCGGGCCTTGCTCTTGGCCTGCGCCCAGTCGCTCCCGCCCATCTTGCTCAGCGCCGGAGCCTCGCCCCCGACGTAGCGCGAGAGCAGGTCGAGCTGGTCCGTGGGGACGAGCAGCTTGTCGCCGGGGAAGCCGCGCTTGCTGGGTGCGTACTCGAGCACCAGGTACTCGCGCCGGGTCTTGATCGCGTTGCGGCCTCCGCTGGAGACTTCGCGCTGCGAGAGCTCCACGAACCGGCCGATGCCGTGGGTGGCGTGCACCACGAAGTCGCCGGGGGTGAGCTGCAGCGGGTCGACGACGTTCTTGCGGCGCGACGCGAGCTTCTTGACCGCCCGGGAGTCGTAGCCGACGGTGCGGCCGTAGAACTCCGTGTCGGTGAGCAGCGCGAGCTTCGCCTCCTCCACCTCGAAGCCGTGGTCGACGGAGGCCTGAACCACGTAGGCGAGGCCCGTCTCGAGCCCGGCGGGCAGGTCGGCGACGATGCGGGCGGCGACCTCGTGCTCGGCGAGCACCTGGTCGGTGCGCTCCACCGTGCCGGTGCCGGGCGCGGTCAGGACCACGGTCCAGCCGTCGGCCAGGCGCGCGCGGACGTGGGCGAGGGCGCCCTCGACGCTCGCTCCGAAGCCGGGGACCGGCTCGCCCTCCACGCGGACGGCGAGGATCTCGTCGATCCCGAGCTCCTCCGGCAGCACCTCGGCCTCGCCCGCGGCGGGGCCCTGGCGGAACGTGCTCATCGTCCACCACGGGTGGTCGGGAGCGTCGGCGCCCGGGGCGCTGAGCTTCACGGAGTCGCGGAGCGCGCCGAGCGAGATGAACTCGCCCGAGGCGAGGTCGATGGGGGCCTCGGCGCCGGCGGTCGCCGCGCTCCAGGCCGCCTGGAGGAACTCGCGGTTCGTCTCGGCGAGGCTGATCGCCCGCGTCGCCACGCGCTCGGGGGCGAGGACCGCGACGGCCGCCCCCTCGGGGAGGTAGTGCGAGATCGGGACCAGCCGCTCCAGGAGCGCGGGGGCGAGCGACTCCATCCCCTCGACCGGGATGCCCTCGGCGATCTTGGCGAGCATCGCCGACAGGCTCGGGAACTCGTGCAGCATCTCGCGCGCCCGCTGCCGCACCGCGGGCACCAGCAGCAGCTCGCGGCTCGGCGGGAGGACCACCGAGTCGGCCTCGCCCGGGAGCGAGCGCTGATCGGCCACGGAGAAGCCGCGGATGGAGTCGACCTCGTCGCCGAAGAAGTCCACCCGGCTCGGGTGCTCGGCCACCGCGGGGAAGACGTCGAGGATGCCGCCGCGCACGGCGAACTCGCCGCGGCGCGTGACCATGTCGACCCGGGCGTACGCCAGATCGACCAGCTCGGCCGAGATGCGGCCGAGGTCGTAGCCGCGGGCGCCCTTCACGAGTCGGATCGGCTCGATGTCGGCGAGGTTGTCGGCGACCGGCTGCAGTGCCGCACGCACGGAGGCGACCACCACGAGGGGCCGCTCGCCCGACCACTGCTTCATCCGCCGCAGCGCGTCCAGGCGCCGCCCCACGATCTCGGCGCTCGGGCTGAGGCGCTCGTGCGGCAGCGTCTCCCACGCGGGGAACTCGACGACGTCCGCGTCCGGCAGCATGCAGCCGAGAGAGGCGCGCACGTTCTCGGAGTCGCGGCCCGTGGCCGTGACCACCAGCGCCGCCTGCGGACGCCCCGCCTCCGCGCGCCTCTCGATCAGGCCCGCGAGCAGGGGGACCCGGAGGCCGTCGGCCACCGAGAAGTCGGCGTCCCGCACCGCGTACGCGAGAGCATCGTCGAACGTGGAGGCGCGCGACAGCGCCGAGATGATCTCGTTGAGGGGCACCGGTCCAGTTTACGGCCGCCCCGCGCACCGACCGCCGAGGGAACCCTGAACCGTCGAGGGAACCTGGAACTGCGGGCTCCCTCGACGGTTCAGGGTTCCCTCAGTGGAGGGGTCAGGCGCTGGTGTGGAACTTCAGCTGGGCGGCGGAGAGGCCGGAGTCGGCGATGAGCTCGACGGCGTCGGCGGCGTCCGAGACCAGGATCGGGAGCGCCTCGCGCTCCGGGCCGGCGAAGTCCTTCAGCACGAAGTCGGCGGCCTGCTGGCGGCCCGGCGGGCGGCCGATGCCGACCCGCACGCGCAGGAACTCGGCTCCTCCGGTCGCCGCGAGGATGTCGCGGATGCCGTTGTGCCCTCCGTGACCGCCGCCCTGCTTGAGGCGCAGGGTGTCGAACGGGATGTCGAGCTCGTCGTGCACGACGATCAGGTGCGCCGGCTCGATCGAGTAGAAGTCGAGCAGCTGCGCGGTCGGCCCGCCGGAGAGGTTCATGAAGCTGTTGGGCCTGCCCAGCACGAGCTTCGGCCCGCCCGGGCGGAGGAACCCCTCGGCGACCACGGCGTTGGCGCGGTTGTGCCGGCGGAACGAGCCGCCGATGCGCGTCGCGAGCTCGTCGAGCACCATCTGGCCGACGTTGTGCCGGTTGCGCGCGTACTGCGCGCCCGGGTTGCCCAGTCCGACGACCAGCCAGGTGTCACCCATGTCGTTCCTCTTCCTCGGGGGCGGCGGAGGGACTCCCCCGCCGGACGCGGAACGGGCCCGCCGCGGCTGCGAGCGGGCCCGTTCCCGGGGTGGCGCGGACTACTCCGCGGTCTCGGCGACGACGTCGCCCGAGGCCGGGGTCTCGTCGTCCTCGCCCAGGTCCTGCTCGACCTCGGCGGTGACGTTGACGATGAGCACCTCGGCATCGGTGACCAGCGTGGCGCCCTCGGGGAGCGTGACGTCGGCGGCGGTGATCTGCGTGCCGGCCTCGAGGCCCTCGACGGAGACGACGATGTTCTGCGGGATGCGGGTGGCGTCGACCTCGAGCGAGAGGGTGTTCGACTCGATCGAGACGAGGGTGCCGGGAGCGGCGTCGCCCTCGACGTGCACGGGGATGTCCACCTCGACCTTCTCGCCCTTGTTGATGACGACGAGGTCGATGTGCTCGATGATCTGGCGCACCGGGTCGCGCTGGATGTCCTTCACCAGCGTCGTCTGCGCGGCGCCCTCGATGTCGAGCTCGAGGATCGCGTTCGCCTTGCGGGTGAGCAGGAGCACCTGGTGGCCCGGGAGGGTGAGGTGCTGGGGCTCGGTGCCGTGGCCGTAGAGGACCGCGGGGATCTTGTCCTGCGCGCGGATCTTGCGGGCGGCGCCCTTGCCGAACGAGGTGCGGACCTCGACGACGACCTTGTTGGTCAGTTCAGCCATGATGTTCTCCTTGGGCGGCGCGCACGCCACCGGATCGGGTCGTGGCCTGCGGCCACGGACGGTTTGTCGACTCGAACGCATGTCAGCGTGAGGAGAAGTCCGTGGCGCCCCGTGGGGGCCTCGCCTGCTTCCACCGCGTCGATCACGGATGCACGTGCATCCCTCGCCGAAGTTCAGCTGCCGATCCTACCCGGCATCGCGGCCGCCCGCCAGCAGGCGCTCCCGCCGCCGGACGTCCAGGCGGACCGCCTACCGTGCGGGTATGACGAGCGACGACTTCGGCTCCTACGTCGAGAAGAACGGCTTCCACCGCGACACGAACTACATCCCGACGCGGATCACCGCCGACGGCCGCGACGGGTACCCGGTGGAGGCGGGGCGCTACCGCCTCGTGGTGTCCCGCGCCTGCCCGTGGGCGAACCGCGCCGTGATCGTGCGCCGCCTGCTCGGACTCGAGGACGCCCTCTCGATGGGCATCTGCGGGCCGACCCACGACAAGCGCAGCTGGACCTTCGACCTCGACCCGGGCGGCGTCGACCCGGTGCTGGGCATCCCCCGCCTCCAGGACGCGTTCTTCGCCCGGTTCCCCGACTACCCGCGCGGGATCACCGTCCCGGCCCTCGTGGACATCCCGAGCGGCCAGGTCGTCACCAACGACTACCCGGTGATGACGCTCGACTTCTCCACCGAGTGGACCGCGTTCCACCGCGACGGCGCTCCCGACCTCTATCCCGAGGAGCACCGCGAGGAGATCGACGAGATCGCCGAGCTGGTCTTCCACGACGTGAACAACGGCGTCTACAAGTGCGGCTTCGCCGGGTCGCAGCGCTCCTACGACCGGGCCTACGACCGCCTCTGGGCGCGGCTGGACTGGCTGGAGGAGCGGCTG
Source organism: Rathayibacter sp. AY1B6 (assembly GCF_002932755.1). Classification (NCBI taxonomy): domain Bacteria; kingdom Bacillati; phylum Actinomycetota; class Actinomycetes; order Micrococcales; family Microbacteriaceae; genus Rathayibacter; species Rathayibacter sp. AY1B6. The sequence goes on along the minus strand of NZ_PSWL01000009.1, from coordinate 108,847 downwards.
AGCACCCGCCGCTACCTGGTCGGCGACACCATCACCGAGGCGGACGTGCGGCTCTTCACGACGCTCGCCCGCTTCGACGCCGTCTACTACAGCCACTTCAAGGCCAACCGGAACCTGCTGTCGGCGATGCCCGCGCTCTGGGGCTACGCGCGCGACCTGTTCGCCACTCCGGGGTTCGGCGACACGATCGACTTCGCCCACATCAAGTCGCACTACTACGAGGTGCAGCGGGACATCAATCCGACCGGCGTCGTCCCCAAGGGCCCGGACCTCTCCGGCTGGCTCGTCCCCTCGCGCCGCGAGGAGCTCGGCGGCCGCCCGTTCGGCGACGGCACTCCCCCGCCGCCGCCGATCCCCTCGGAGCGCGTCCCCCTCGGGCACGGCGCCTGACCGGCTCCCCGGACGCGCCGTGGCAGCGCGCAAGAGCGTGCGCGCGCCGGGCGACCGATGTGCAGCCGGGAGACGGCTCCGACCCGGGCTCCCGGCGGCGCCCCGGCGATAGCCTGGGCTCGCCCCTGAACGCGAACGTCGAGGAGAACCGTGTCTGACAAGCCCACCGCCACAGCCAACATCGGAGTCGTCGGTCTGGCGGTGATGGGCTCGAACCTCGCCCGCAACCTCGCCAGCCGCGAGGGCAACACGGTCGCGGTGTTCAACCGCTCCTACGGCCGCACCGAGACCCTCATCACGGAGCACCCGGAGGCGGGCTTCGTCGCCTCCGAGACCATCGAGGACTTCGCCGCCTCGCTCGCCACCCCGCGCACCGCGATCATCATGGTCCAGGCCGGCCGCGGCACCGACGCCGTGATCGAGCAGCTGACGAAGGTCTTCGAGCCCGGCGACATCATCGTCGACGGCGGCAACGCGCTCTTCACCGACACCATCCGCCGCGAGAAGGCCGTCCGCGAGACCGGCATCCACTTCGTCGGCACCGGCATCTCCGGCGGCGAGGAGGGCGCGCTCAAGGGCCCGTCGATCATGCCCGGGGGCTCGGTCGAGTCCTACAAGACCCTCGGCCCGATCCTCTCGTCGATCGCCGCGGTCGCCGAGGGCGAGCCCTGCGTCACCCATATCGGCACCGACGGCGCCGGCCACTTCGTCAAGATGATCCACAACGGCATCGAGTACGCCGACATGCAGCTCATCGCCGAGGCGTACGACCTGCTCCGCACCGTCGGCGGACACGAGCCCGCCGCGATCGCCGAGGTCTTCGACGCCTGGAACAAGGGGGACCTCGAGTCGTACCTCATCGAGATCACCGCCGAGGTGCTCCGCCAGGTCGACGCCGACACCGGGAACCCCTTCATCGACGTCGTCCTCGACCAGGCCGGCTCGAAGGGCACCGGCGTCTGGACCGTGCAGAACGCGCTCGACCTCGGCGTCCCCGTCGGCGGCATCGCCGAGGCCGTCTTCGCCCGTGCCGTGTCCTCCCACCCCGAGCAGCGCGAGGCCGTGCAGGCCCGCGTCACCTCGCGCCCGACCCCGGTCGAGAAGTACGAGGGCTTCGAGGACGACGTGCGCGCCGCGCTCTACGCCTCCAAGGTCGTCGCCTATTCGCAGGGCTTCGACGCGATCATCGCCGGAGCCGAGAAGTACGGCTGGGAGATCGACAAGGGAGCGGTCGCCAAGATCTGGCGCGCGGGCTGCATCATCCGCGCCCAGTTCCTCAACCGCATCGTCGACGCCTACGACGAGAACGCCGGCATCACGACCCTCCTCGAGGACCCGTACTTCGCCGAGGCCGTCGCGAACGGCGAGGCCGCCTGGCGCCGCATCGTCTCGACCGCCGCGCTCTCGGGCGTGCCGATCCCCGGCTTCGGCGCCGCGCTGTCGTACTACGACTCGCTCGCCTCGAAGCGCCTCCCGGCCGCTCTCGTGCAGGGCCAGCGCGACTTCTTCGGAGCGCACACCTACAAGCGCGTCGACAAGGAGGGCACCTTCCACACGCTGTGGTCCGGCGACCGCACCGAGGTCGAGCAGGACCCCTCCACGCACTGACCCGCGTCGCACGAGGAAGGCGCCCCCGCCCGCAGGATCCACGGATCCTCGGGCGGGGGCGCCTTCCTCGTTCCAGGCCCCCTGTCGTCAGCGGAGCCAGGCGGTGGCGTCCGGCGGGAGCAGGCGGCCCGCCATCGGGACGCTCGCGAGCAGCAGCTCGCCCTCGGGCAGCTCGACCGGCTCCGCCCCGAGATTGGTCACGGAGCGCCAGCCGTTCGGGCGGCTGAAGTCGACGACGTCGGCCCCGTCCCCCCGCCATTCCAGGTGCTCCTCCGTCTGCAGCTCCTGCCGGAGCGCCAGCGCCCGGCGGTAGAGCGCGAGCGTCGAGCCCTCGGACAGCTCCTCCGCCTCCACGGAGGAGTCGGCGAACCATGCGGGCTGGGGCAGGTGCGCGCCGCCCGGGCCGAAGCCCAGCGAGGTCCCGGTGGACTCCCACGGCAGCGGGACGCGGCAGCCGTCGCGGCCGACGTCGACGCCGCCGCTGCGGAAGAAGGTCGGGTCCTGCCGGTCGGCGTCGGGGACCCGCATCGCGGCGGCCCTCGTCAACCTGCTCGACGTCTCGCTCCTCGTCGTCGGCGGAGCGCTCGCCTCCTCCGCCGGCCCCCTGCTCGCGGAGGTGTCCGACCGCCTCGCGTCCCACGTGCACGCCCCGGTGCCGCGACTGCTGCCCTCGACCCTGGGCGACCGGGCCGTCGCCCTCGGCGCGGTCCGCGCCGGGCTCGACCGGGTGCGCGCCGATCCGCTGGCCCTCCGGCTCCCCGAGCGCGCGCTCGACGCCCGGGCCGGCTGACCCCTCAGCTCCGGAACGCCCGCGCGATCAGGAGTGCCGCCAGGAGCACCGCCGCTGCGGCCGCCGTGGCCGCCGGGAGGGCGAGCAGGAGCAGCAGCGAGACCGCGGCCGAGGCGAGGGCCGGGCCGCTCGCCCCGGCCGCTCCGTGGTCGAGGCGCCGCACGATGGTCGCCACCAGCAGGGCGGCCACGGCGAAGGCGAGCAGCGCGTCCGCGTCGAGGATCACGACCGCGAGCACGGCGACCAGGCAGAGGACGAGCTGAGCCGCCGCGGGCACGCCGGTCCTGCGGTTCCTTGTGGCGAGCACCGCCGGGATCTCCCCTGCGTCGGCGAGACGGACGAGGGCGCGCGCGTCCCTCCTCCCGAGGTCGAGGAGCGCGAGCAGGACCGCGATCACGGCGGCGGCCCCGACGAGCCCTGACGCGGGCGTGCCGCGGGTGACGGCGCTGAGAGGGGTCTCCGAGGCCGCGAGGACCTCGGGACCGGCCGCCAGGAGCAGACCGGTGCCGAGCGCGGCGGCGGCCGCCGTGGCGATCCCGATGCGCAGCAGGGCGGGTCGCAGACCCGTCACCGCGCCGGAGCGGGAGGTCGGCAGGAGGATCAGGAGCAGCGCCGCGGCGGTGCCGGCTCCCAGCAACCCTCCGTCGCGCAGCGGGTCGAACGGCGCGGGGTCCGGAGGGGACACCAGCACGATCACGGCGGCGGCGGCCAGCAGGACCACGACAGCGCCGACGAGGAGCAGGACCGGGCGAGCGGGGAGGCGCCCGCCGCGCAGACCGAAGAGCGCGACGGCCACGAGCAGCAGGACGGCCAGGGGCCGGGCCGCTCCCCCGAGGACCGACTGGGCCGCGGTCAGGGCCAGCGCGGCCGAGGCGAACGCGCGGCCGACGATCCCGAGCCACTCCGAGGAGGGGCCGTCGTGGACGGTGCGCCCGGCGTCGGCGACGGCGCCCAGAGCCGCGGAGGCCGCGGCGACGGCGAGCCCGAGGAGCAGCCACCAGCCCGCCGCGGCGGCGGCCGGCGACCAGACCAGGAAGACCGCCGCCAGGGCGAGGGTCGCATCCGAACGCTGGGGCACGGCCTCACCCTAGGCGGTGGAGCCGGAGCGGGACCCGGGTGCGCCGTGCACGGCGCACCTCGAGGCGCGGGGTCCTACGCGTCGCCGTCGAACATCGACGTCACGGAGCCGTCGTCGAAGACCTCGTGGATGGCGCGGGCCAGCAGCGGAGCGATGGGCAGGATCGTCAGGCGGTCCCACGTCTTCTCCTCCGGCAGCGGCAGAGTGTCGGTGACGACGACCGAGTCGATGAACTCGGAGCTCAGGAGCTCGACCGCCGGGTCCGAGAAGACGGCGTGGGTGGCGGCGACGACCACGCCGATCGCGCCCGCCTTCTTCAGCGCCTCGGCCGCCTTCGCGATGGTACGGCCGGTGTCGATGAGGTCGTCGACGAGGAGGCAGACGCGGCCCTTCACCTCACCGACGATCTCGTGCACGGACACCTGGTTGGCGACCTTCGGGTCGCGGCGCTTGTGGATGATCGCCAGCGGGACGCCGAGCTTGTCGCTCCAGATGTCGGCGACGCGGACGCGGCCCATGTCGGGCGAGACGATGGTGAGGGTCGAGGGGTCGAGCTTCTCGCGGAAGTGCTCGAGCAGCACGGGCATCGCGAAGAGGTGGTCGACGGGGCCGTCGAAGAAGCCCTGGATCTGCGCCGCGTGCAGGTCGACCGACATGATCCGGTCGGCTCCCGCCGCCTTGAAGAGGTCGGCGACGAGCCGGGCCGAGATCGGCTCGCGGCCGCGGCCCTTCTTGTCCTGGCGCGCGTAGGGGTAGAACGGCGCGACCACGGTGATCCGCTTGGCGGAGGCGCGCTTGAGCGCGTCGACCATGATCAGCTGCTCCATCAGCCACTCGTTGATCGGGGACGTGTGCGACTGGAGGACGAACACGTCACCTCCGCGGACCGACTCGCCGTAGCGGACGTAGAGCTCGCCGTTGGCGAAGGTGCGCCCCTCGGTCGTGACGAGCTCGGTCCCGAGCTCGGCGGCGACCGCTTCCGCCAGTGCCGGATGCGCCCTCCCCGAGACGAGGACCAGGCTCTTCTTGTTGCTGGCGGTGATGCCGGTCACTGTGCTCCGCTTCCTCCGGTGGGCGCCTGGTCGGATCCGGTGGGATCCGACGCCAGGGCCGCCTCGGCGGCGTCGGCCGCTGCGGTGCCCGGACGGTGGGTCTGCACCCACCCGGCCATGTTGCGCTGCGGAGCGACGGTGATCCCGAGGGCTCCGGCGGGGATGTCCTTGCGGATGACCGTGCCGGCGCCCGTGTACGCTCCGTCACCGATTCTAACGGGGGCGACGAAGACGTTGTGCGACCCCGCACGCACGTGGGAGCCGACGACGGACGACGCCTTGCTCACCCCGTCGTAGTTGGCGAAGATCGAGCCGGCGCCGATGTTCGACTCCTCGCCGATGACGGCGTCGCCGACGTAGGAGAGGTGCGGGACCTTCGATCCCTCGCCGATGACGGCGTTCTTGGTCTCGACGTAGGTGCCGATCTTGCCGCGGGCGCCGAGCACGGTGCCGGGGCGGAGGAACGAGAACGGGCCGACCTGGGCCTTCGCGCCGATCACGGCGAGCGTCGCGTCGGAGCGCTTCACGACCGCGTCCTCGCCGACCTCGCAGGAGTCGAGCGTGGTGTCCGGGCCGATGACCGCGCCGGTGGCGATCACGGTCGGGCCCTTGATCTGCGTGCCCGGGAGGATCTCGACGTCCGGGGCGAGGACCGCGTCCACGTCGATCCAGGTCGTCGCCGGGTCCTGGATCGTGACGCCCTCGAGCTGCCAGCGGCGCACGATGCGCGCGTTGAGCTCGAGCGCCGCGTCCGCGAGCTGGGCGCGGTCGTTGATCCCGGCCACGAGCCACCGGTCCTGCACGGGGACGGCCTCGATCGCGCGGCCGGCGGCCTTGAGCGCGGCGGCGGCGTCGGTGAGGTACTTCTCCCGCTGGGCGTTCTCGGTGCCGATCGCGCCGATGACCGAGCGGAGCGCGGCGGCGTCGAAGGCGTAGACGCCGGCGTTGATCTCGGTGAGGTCGAGCTCGTCGGGGCTCGCGTCCTTCTGCTCCACGATGGAGGCGAAGGCTCCGTCGCCGCCGCGGACGATCCGGCCGAAGCCGGTCGGGTCCTCGAGCACGCAGGAGAGCATGGTGAGCGCGTTCGCCGCGGCGAGGTGCTCGTCGACCAGGCGGCGGAGGGTCGGTGCGTCCAGCAGCGGGACGTCGGCGCTCAGCACGACGACCGTGCCGGCGAAGGACTGCGGGAGCGCCGCGAGGCCCTGCTCGACCGCGCGGCCGGTGCCGGGGGTCTCGTCCTGGTCCACCACCAGCGCGGAGGGGGTGTGCTCGAGGACGGCCTCGGCGACCCGGTCGCGCTCGTGGCGCACCACGGTGACGACGTGCGCCGCGTCGAGCGAGGCGGCGGTGTCGAGCACGTGCCCGAGCAGCGGCCTCCCGGCGAGGCGGTGCAGGACCTTCGGGGTGCGGGACTTCATGCGGGTGCCCTGGCCTGCCGCCAGGATCACGACGGCGAGCGTGCTGTCTGCCATGTTCTTCGCGTTCTCCTCCGTGAGCGCACCGTCCTGGTGCCGCTCCGCCACCAGGATTCGAACCTGGACCGGACAGCTCCAAAGGCTGCCGTGCTGCCGTTACACCATGGCGGACCGCGCTCTCGCGCGCCGTCCATCCTGCCACCCCCGCGCCCCCGGCCCCGCCTCGGGCGCGGGCGGCCGCCCGGGAGGTCCCCGTCCGCCTCCCGGCGTCCCCCGAGCCGCCCAGCCGCCACAATGGACGGGTGAGTGCGAATGACGAGGTCGACGGGATCGTCGACGCCTGGGTCCGCGAGCGGCCCGATCTCGACTTCACGCCGCTCCAGGTCTTCTCGCGGATGCGCCGGCTGGCCAAGCAGCTCGAGCGCGCGCGCGGGAGCGCCTTCGGCCGGTCGGAGCTCGAGACGTGGGAGTTCGACGTGCTCTCGGCCCTGCGGCGCGCGGGCGCGCCCTACCGGATGAGCCCCAAGCAGCTCCTCCAGGCGACCATGGTCACCAGCGGCACCATGACCAACCGCATCGACCGGCTGGTCGAGCGCGACCTGGTCGAGCGCCTCGACGACCCGAACGACGGGCGCGGCGTGCTGGTCCAGATGACCCCGTCGGGGCTCGCCCGGGTCGACGCGGCGATCACCCGCCTGGTCGACGCGGAGCAGGAGCTGCTCGGCGCGCTCACCCACGCGCAGCAGGAGCGGCTGGCGCAGCTCCTCCGCAAGCTCTCCCTCGACTTCGGCTGAGCCGGGCGCCGCGAGCCCGCCCGCCCGGCGACGACCGGGCGCCCGGGGCAGTGGCGGGAGCGGCGGAGGAGAGCCGCGTCAGCCCTCGAGCTGCTCCGAGAGCTCCAGCCAGCGCAGCTCGAGCTCGGCGGTCTCGTCCTCGTAGGCGCGGAGCGAGGCGTTCAGCGCCAGGATGCCGTCGTAGTCGTCCTGGTCGTGCGTCGCCATCTTCTCGTGGACGGTCTTCGTCAGCTGGGTGAGCTTGTGCAGGCGACGGTCGATCGCCGACACCTCCTTCTCGGCGGTGCGGCGCTCGGCCCCCGCGAGTCCGCTCGACGCAGGCGCGGCGGAGGAGGAGCCCGAGGACGCGGGCGCGGGCGCGCCCTTCTCGAGCGCGCGGCGCAGGTCGAGGTACTGCTCGACGCCGCCGGGCAGGTGGCGGAACGCGCCGTCCATCACGGCGTACTGCTGGTCGGTGACGCGCTCGAGCAGGTACCGGTCGTGCGAGACGACGAGGAGGGTTCCCGGCCAGGAGTCGAGCAGGTCCTCGATCGCGGCGAGCATGTCGGTGTCGAGGTCGTTGGTCGGCTCGTCGAGGATCAGCACGTTGGGCTCGCTGAGCAGGATGAGCAGGAGCTGGAGCCTCCGGCGCTGACCGCCCGAGAGGTCCTTCACCGGCGTCGACAGCTGCGCGCTCGAGAAGCCGAGGCGCTCGAGCAGCTGACCCGGAGTCATCTCCTTGCCGCCGATGGAGTAGCTGGTGCGCTGCTCCGCGATGATCTCGCGGACGGGCTGGTGCTGGACACCGGTCAGCTCGCGCAGCTGCTGGTCGAGGATCGCGACGCGCACGGTGGTGCCGCGCTTCACCCGGCCGCTCGTCGGCTCCACGCTGCCCGCGACCAGGCCGAGGAGGGTCGACTTGCCGGCCCCGTTCACGCCGAGGATGCCGGTGCGCTCGCCCGGCGCGATCCGCCACTCGATGCGGTTGAGGACGGTCCGCTCGCCGTAGCGGACGGTGACGTCGAGCAGGTCGACGACGTCCTTGCCCAGGCGCGAGACGGCGAGCTGCGAGAGCGAGACCGAGTCGCGCACCGGGGGCTCGTCCTCGATCAGCTGGTTCGCGGCGTCGATCCGGAACTTGGGCTTGGCCGTGCGGGCGGGGGCGCCGCGCCGGAGCCACGCCAGCTCCTTCTTCATCAGGTTCTGGCGCTTCGCCTCCATCGTCGAGGCCATCCGGTCGCGCTCCACGCGCTGCAGGATGTACGCCGCGTACCCGCCCTCGAAGGGCTCGACGAGGCGGTCGTGCACCTCCCAGGTGGCGGTGCAGATCTCGTCGAGGAACCACCGGTCGTGGGTGACGACCGCGAGCCCGCCCGACGACGCCGCCCAACGGCGCTTGAGGTGCTCGGCGAGCCAGGCGATGCCCTCGACGTCGAGGTGGTTGGTGGGCTCGTCGAGGAAGACGACGTCCCAGTCTCCGACGAGCAGCTTCGCGAGGGCGACCCGGCGGCGCTGGCCGCCCGAGAGGGAGCCGACCACGCCGTCCCAGGGGACGTCGCGCAGCAGGCCGGCGATCACGTCGCGGGTGCGCGCGTCTCCGGCCCACTCGTGCTCCTGGAGCCCGCCGACGACGGCCTGGGCGACGGTGAGGTCCTCGTCGACCGTGTCGGCCTGGTCGAGCATCCCGAGCGTGACGCCGCGGCGGTGCGTGACGCGGCCGCTGTCGGGCTCGATGCGCTGCGCGAGCAGGCGCAGGAGGGTCGACTTGCCGTCGCCGTTGCGTCCGACGATCCCGATGCGGTCGCCCTCCTCGATCCCCAGGGAGACGTCGTCGAAGATCACGCGTGTGGGGTACTCGAGTCGCAGCGCCTCGGCGCCCAGCAGATGTGCCATAGGGATCCAGCCTAGGCGGTGCCGCCTGAGCGGTCCGCCGCGGGGCTGTCACAGCACTGCCGGGTGGCGGCCCCCGGACCTCAGCCCGCGGGTGCCGGCTCCGAGACGGACACCGAGCGGCGGTGCAGACCCGTCGCGCCGTTGGGGGCGGGCGGTCGCTCGACCGTGGTCTGCACCGTGCCGTCCGCGTCGGTCGCGCGCACGGTCACGACGTGGTCGCCGACCGTCGCGTCCCACTCGAGGACCCACTGGATCCAGGTGTCCGCGGTGACCTGCTCGGCGAGGCGCGCCTCCTGCCAGGCGCCGCCGTCGATCTGCACCTCCACCTTCGCGATGCCGGTGTGCGGCGCCCAGGCGACTCCTGCCACGGCGACCGTCCCCGCCTCGACGGGCTGGCCCTGGCGCGGCACGTCGATCCGCGACTCGATCTTGATCGGCCCGCGCTCGGTCCAGCCGCGCGTCGACCAGTACGCCAGGTCCTCCGCGAAGGTCGTGACCTTCAGCTCGACGACCCACTTCGTCGCCGAGACGTAGCCGTAGAGGCCGGGGACGACCATCCGGACCGGGAAGCCGTGCTCGACCGGGAGCGGCTCGCCGTTCATCCCGACGGCGAGCAGGCTCGCGCGGTCCTCGTCCTGCAGCACGTCGAGCGGGCTGGAGGCGGTGAAGCCGTCGATGCTCCGCGAGAGCACCATGTCGGCGCCGGCGGTCGGGCGGGCCCGGGCCAGCAGCTCGCGGATCGGGTAGCCCAGCCAGAGCGCGGTGCCGATGAGGTCGCCGCCGACCTCGTTCGACACGCAGGAGAGAGTGACCCGGTGCTCCTCGAGCGGCAGCGCGAGCAGCTCGTCCCAGGTGATCTCGATCTCCTCCTCCACCATGCCGGTGATCTTCAGCGACCAGTCGGCGGGCTCGACCGAGGGCACCGAGAGCGCGGTGTCGATCCGGTAGAAGGAGGCGTTGGGGGTGACGTAGGAGCTGATGCCCTCGATGTCGTCGAGCACGGCGCCGGCCGAGACCGGCGCGGCGGCCGAGGCGGGAGCCGGCAGGGACACGGCCTCGCGCACGGCGGTGACGGCGGCGGAGGCGGAGGTGAGGAAGCGGGCGCCGATGCCGGCGGCGACCGCGGCGACACCGGCGATCCCGACCAGGCGGAGGAACGACCGGCGGTCCGGGGAGTCGCTCTCGCGCTCCTCCTGCCAGCCGCGGAGGCGGACGGAGGCCGAGCGGAGCACGGCGGCGCCGGCCACCATGCCCACGACGCTCGGCGCGGCGTCGATCCCGGAGGCGCCCTCGCGGCTGACGGCGGCGAGCGCACCGGCGCCCGCGACGACGGCCAGCAGCAGCACGCCGAACGGCGGACGGCGGTACTCGAGGACTCCTGCGCCGACGGCCAGCAGGGCGATCGCGAGGCCGATCGAGACCAGGAGCACCAGCTTGTCGCCGGTGCCGAAGAGCGCGATCACCGTGTCCTTGACGCCCGGGGGCACGATGTCGATGACGAAGCCGCCGACCGCGACCAGCGGACTTCCGCCGGCTCCGGTGAAGACCGCGACGACCTCGGCGGCCGCGAGGGCGACGACGGCGGCCACGATCCCGGAGAGGATCGCGAAGAGGGTGGCACGGCGGGACATGAGCGGCACTCTAAGCCACGAGGTCGGAACTTCTCTGCGGACCGTCTGTGGAGCGCGCCGAGCGGCCGGGCGCGAGGCTCGCTCGACCCGGTCGGGAGGCACCGCCTCCGCGACTAGGTCGAGAGCAGGCGCGCCCCGTGGACCGGGCCGGACACCCGCACGGCGCTCAGCCGCGCGGAGCTCAGCTCGCGCTGCAGATCGGCCGCCGCATCGGCGTCCGGAGCGAGGAACGCCACGGTCGGACCGGACCCCGAGACGAGGCCGCCGAGCGCCCCGCGGCCCTCGCCGAGCTCGAGGATGCGGGCGAGTCCGGGCTGGAGGTGCAGCGCCGGCGCCTGGAGGTCGTTGTGCATCGCGTCGGCGAGCATCGCGGCGTCGCCGGCGCGGAGGGCCTGCAGAACGTTCGGATCGATGGCGGGGGTCGCCGAGATCGGGCGGAAGTCGTGCAGGTGGCGCTCGCGGTGCCGGTCGAGCTCGCTGTAGACCTCGGGGGTCGACAGGCCCTCCTCCGCGAGGACCAGCACCCACTCGAAGCGGCCCTTGGCGAGCGCCGGGCTCAACTCGTCGCCGCGGCCGACTCCGATCGCGGTGCCGCCGGTGAAGGAGAAGGGGACGTCGGCGCCCAGGCTCGCGGCGATGCCGAGCAGCTGCTCCCTCGTGCAGGCCGTGCCCCAGAGTGCATCGCAGGCGAGGAGGGTCGCGGCCGCGTCGGCCGAGCCGCCGCCCATGCCGCCGGCGATGGGGACGTTCTTCTCGATCTCGAGGTGCACGCCGCCGCGGTAGCCGGTCGCCCGGGCGAGCGCCCGCGCCGCCTTGATCGCGAGGTTCGAGCCGTCGACGGCCAGGCGGGAGGTGTCGATCGAGCCCGAGAAGGAGACAGAGAAGTCGGCCGCCTCCTCCGCGAACACGTCCTCGTAGAGCGAGAGCGACTGGAACGCGGTGGCCAGCTCGTGGTACCCGTCGTCGCGCACGGCGCCGACCTTGAGGAACACGTTGATCTTGCCGGGCGCCCGCGCGTGGACCCGGTTCGACATCGCGCGGTGGGCCATGCTTCCACGCTACAGGGTGGCGGAGGCGCCCTCGTCCGCACCCGGGGCGGGCTCCCCGTCGCCGTCCGCGTCGTCCCCGTCGGTCTCCGCCGGCGACCCGTCGGGTACCGCCGCGCCGCGCACGGGCACCCGCGCCGGATCGAGCTCGCGGCCCAGGCGGACGAAGGCGGCGACGTCCAGCTCCTCGCCGCGCGCGGTCTGCGGGACGCCGGCCCGCTCGAGCGCGACGATCGCCGCGGCGCTGTCGCCGAAGAGGGTCGCGAGCGACTGGCGGAGCATCTTCCTCCGCTGGGCGAACGCCGCGTCGACGACCGCGAAGACGGCGCGGCGCAGGGTCTCGTCGCCGGGCTCCTCGCCGCGGTCGAACGCGACGAGCACGCTGTCGACGTTCGGCACCGGCCAGAAGATCTGACGCGAGACCGCCCCGCCGGTCGTCCAGGAGCCGAACCACGCCGCCTTGACGCTCGGGCCGCCGTAGACCTTGGATCCGGGGCCGGCGGCGAGCCGGTGCCCGACCTCGGACTGCACCATGACCACTCCGGACCGGATGCTGGCGAAGTGCTCGAGGAAGTGCAGGAGAACGGGCACCGAGATGTTGTACGGGAGGTTCGCGACGAGCCGGACCGGCTCCCCCGGCAGGTCGAGCACCTTCATCGCGTCGGCGTGCACGACCGCGAGATCGGAGCCCGGCGCCATCAGCTCGACGGTGCGCGGCAGCTGCTCGGCGAGGCGCCCGTCGATCTCGACCGCCACGACCTGCGCGCCCGCCTCGAGCAGACCGAGGGTCAGCGATCCGAGGCCGGGGCCGATCTCGACGACGGTCTCCCCCGGGCGCACCCGAGCGAGCTTGACGATGCGGCGGACCGTGTTGGCGTCGTGAACGAAGTTCTGGCCGAGCTTCTTGGTCGGCGTGACGTCGAGCAGGCCGGCGAGGTCGCGGATCTCGGCCGGGCCCAGCAGGCGCGGGATCGCGGCGGCCGTCGGCTCTGCGGCGTGGCGGCCGCTCATGCGAGGGGTCCGACCGGCTCCGTCGGCTCGGAGCCGACCTCGCCACCCCACTCGCCGTACACGGCCTCCGTGTTGGAGGCGATCGTCGCGGCCAGGTGGCCGACGTCGGTCTCGAGGGTCGCGGCCATCGAGCGCAGGGTGTGCGGGAGGAGGTAGGGCGCGTTCGGGCGGCCGCGGAAGGGCGACGGAGTGAGGTACGGCGCGTCGGTCTCGACCAGGATGAGGTGCCGCGGGGTCGCGACGAGCGCCTCCCGCAGCGGCTCGGCGTTCTTGAACGTCACGGTGCCGGCGAAGGAGAGGTACCAGCCCTCGTCCGTGCACATCCGCGCCATCTCGGCGTCGCCGGAGAAGCAGTGGAAGACGGTGCGCTCGGGGGCGCCGACGCGGCGCAGGGTGTCGATGACCTCGCGGTGCGCGTCGCGGTCGTGGATCTGCAGCGCGAGGTCGTGCTCCTTCGCGATGCGGATGTGCTCCTCGAAGGAGCGGAACTGCGCGGCGCGGCCGCTCTCGCCGGTGCGGAAGAAGTCGAGCCCGGTCTCGCCGATGGCGCGCACCCGCGGCTGCTCGGCCAGCTCGGCGATGACGGCGAGGGCGGCGTCGAGCTCGCCGCGCTGCTCCAGCTCGGGGGCCTCGTTGGGGTGGATCGCGACGGCGGCCAGCATGCGCGGCTCGCTCGCCGCCTGCTCGGCCGACCAGCGGCTCGTCTCGACGTCGGTGCCGACCTGGACGACGCCGCGGACGCCGACCGTGGAGGCCCGGTCGAGCTGCTCGCGGTGGTCGAGCGGTTCGAGGCCGTCGGCGATCTCGAGGTGCGTGTGGTTGTCGTAGACGGGGACGACGAGCGCCTCGGGCAGCGGCGGGTACGTCAGGTCGCGGCCGGACGAGGCCTCGCGGGAGCGGACGTGCTGGCTGTCGGTCATGGGCTCCAGGCTACCGGGAGGGCTCGCGGGGGCCGGAGTCCCGGGCGGACGAGGACCGAGAGGCGGCCGCTGAGGCGCCCTGAGCGGATCGGGTCAGCACCCGATCGGATCGGGACAGCCCGCCTCCCGCGCCGCCGGAAAGCTGGAGGCATGACAGACACCGAGCTCCTCGCCCACTCCGCACCCGGCTCCCTCGCCGGGCGCCACGCCCTCGTCACCGGATCCTCGAGCGGGATCGGCGCGGCCATCGCCCGCCGGCTCGCCGGAGCCGGCGCTCACGTCCTCGTGCACGGACGCGACCCCGAGCGGACCGGGTCCGTCGTCCGCGGCATCCGCGCCGACGGGGGCACCGCCTCCGCGCTCGTCGCCGACCTCGCGGGCACGCCGGAGGAGACCCGCGCCGTCGCCGCCCGGGCGCTGACCCTCCTCGACGGGCGGATCGACGTCCTCGTCAACAACGCCGGAGTGTTCCCGGTGGGGCCGACCGCCGACCTCAGCGACGCCGACGTCGAGTCCCTCCTCACCACGAACATCCGCGTGCCGCACCAGCTCGTCGCGGCGATCGCCCCGGCCATGGCCGAGCGCGGGAGCGGAGTCGTCGTCAACATCACCTCGTGGATGGGACGGGTGGGCACGCCCGGGACCGCGCTCTACCCCGCGACCAAGGCGGCGCTGGAGCACCTCACGCGGGCGTGGGCGGCCGAGTACGGCCCGAGCGGCGTGCGCGTGGTCGCCGTCGCGCCCGGCGCGACCCTCACGCCCGGCAACGAGCACGCCGCGGCGATCCTGGAGCAGATGACCGCGACCGCCCCCGCAGGCCGGCCCGGACGTCCGGACGAGATCGCCCTGGCTGTGCGCTGGCTCGTCTCGGACGAGGCCTCGTACGTCCACGGCACGACGCTCGACGTCGACGGAGGCATCGTCGGCGCCCGCGTCTGACGCCGCGGCACGCGCCGCTCGGAGTCCCCGCGACAGCGCCCGCCGCTCACTGGATCTGGACGAGCGGCCCGGGGTGGAGCGCAGCGTCGGACGCCGGGGTCGTCTCGTAGGCGCGGCGGTAGTCGCGCCCGAAGTGCGACGCGCTCGCGTAGCCGACCGCGGCCGCGGCCTGCGCGGCGGTGTCGCCCCGGACCAGGAGCAGCCTCCTGGCCTCCCCGAGGCGGAGCCGCCGCAGGTAGCCCAGCGGCGACATCCCGGTCAGCTCGCGGAAGCGACGGGTGAGTGTGGGCACGCTGGTGCCCGCCTCCGCGGCGAGCGCGCCGAGGGTCCATCCGCGCGAGAGCGACACGCTCATCGCTTCGACCGCGCGGGAGACGGCCTCCGAGCGGACGGTGCTGGACGCGGCCAGCAGCCGGGGCGCCTGGTCCGTCTGCAGCAGCCGCAGCACGAGCTCGCGCGTGATCGCGGGGGCCAGCACCGGGATGTCGGCGGGGGCGTCGAGCAGGCGGAAGAGTCGGCGCAGCGAGTCGGCCATCTCCTCCGTGACCGTGCCGATCCGCGGGGCGGGAGCCCGCGGGGCCGTCCGGGGGGCGAGCGCCGCGATCTCGGCCACCACGAGCGGGTCGAGATGCCAGTTGGCCGACAGGAAGTCGCCGCGGTCGCCGGTCTCCACGACGGCCGCGACCACCGGCAGGTCGACGGGGGTGATCAGGAAGCGGCCGGCGCCCCACCGCTCGTCGGAGTCGCCGACCACCGAGCGCTTGCGGCCGGCCAGCACCAGGCTGAGGGTCGGCGGGAACCGGGTGTAGACGAGCTCGGTCGGAGCGGTCACCCGGTGCAGGCGCAGGGCGAGCGCGGCGGCGCGCTCGGGGTGCCCGACGTGGCGCCGGGTGAGCTCGGCCGCCTGCTCGAGAGCGTCGAGGACCTCGCGCGTCATCAGCGCCCCGCCGTCCACGGAGCGGAGGGCCGCTCGCACCCGGCGCCTCGCGTTCGGATCGCGGTCATCGTGCACTCTCCTGCGGGTCCTCCGCCGGCGACTCCGCGCCGCTCGGCTGCTCCGTCCACCGGTCGACGCGCGGCCGTCAGGACGCGGGAGCCTCGATGCGCGGGAAGAGCGCCACGAGGGTGCCGACGGTCGTGCCGACGGGGAGGACTCCCCACCGGCCCGCCTCGCGGATCGGCTGCGCGGTCAGGTCGCCCAGCGACTCCGTCACGCCGAGCGCCTCCCAGAGGGACGCCGTCGCGCGCGGGACGACCGGCGAGAGCAGCACGGCCAGGGCCCGGAGCCCCTCCGTCGCCGTGTAGAGCACCGTGCCGAGGCGCTCCCGCTCCTCGCGCTTGGCCAGTGCCCACGGCTCCTGCTCGGTGATGTAGCCGTTGAGCTCCTCGACGATGCTCCACACGGCGGTGATCGCGTCGTGGATCGCGAGCGCGTCGATCGACCGGTCGGCCGACGCTGCCGCCTCGGCGACGGTGCGCTGCACGCGCTCCTCCGCCTCGGTGAGCTCTCCGGGCGCGGGCACGACGCCGTCGTAGTAGCGGTGCAGCATCGCGACGACCCGCGAGGCGAGGTTGCCGAAGCCGTTCGCCAGCTCGGACTGGTAGCGCGCCGACAGGTCCTCCCACGAGAACGAGCCGTCCTGGCCGAAGGTGATGGCCCGGAGGAAGTAGTAGCGGAAGGCGTCGGAGCCGAAGGTGTCCGTGATCTGCTCGGGCGCGATGCCGGTGAGCTTCGACTTCGACATCTTCTCGCCGCCGACCAGCAGCCAGCCGTGGCCGAACACCTGCTTGGGCACCTCGAGGCCCGCGGCCATGAGCATGGCGGGCCAGATCACCGCGTGGAACCGCAGGATGTCCTTGCCGACGATGTGGGTCGCGGGCCAGCGGCGCTCGAACTCCGCCTCGTCCTGGCCGTAGCCGACCGCGGTGATGTAGTTGAGCAGCGCGTCGAACCAGACGTAGACGACGTGCGAGTCGTCCCACGGGACCTTCACTCCCCAGTCGAAGCTGGAGCGGGAGATCGACAGGTCGGCCAGGCCCTGGCGGACGAAGCTCACGACCTCGTTGCGCGCCGACTCGGGCTGGACGAAGTCGGGACGCTCCTCGTAGAGCGCGAGCAGCCGCTCGGTGTACTCGCTCATCTTGAAGAAGTAGTTCTTCTCCTTCAGCAGCTCGACCGGCTTCGAGTGGATCTTGCAGACGTACTGGCCGGCGTAGTCGCCGGTGCCCTCCTCGAGGTCGGACAGCTGCTTGTACTCCTCGCAGCCCACGCAGTAGTAGCCCTCGTACTCGCCGGTGTAGATCGCGTCCTCGTCGTACAGCTTCTGCAGGAACTTCTGCACGTTGACCTCGTGCCGCGCGTCCGTGGTGCGGATGAAGTCGTCGTTGGCGATGTCGATGGTCTCGAGCAGCGGCTGCCAGGCGGTCCTCACGAGGCGGTCGGCCCACTCCTGGGGGGTGGTGCCGTTGGCGGTGGCGGTGCGGAGGATCTTCTGGCCGTGCTCGTCGGTGCCGGTCAGCAGCCAGGTGTCGTCGCCCGCCTGGCGGTGCCAGCGGGTGAGCACGTCGGCGGCGACCTCGGTGTACGCGTGCCCGATGTGCGGGACGTCGTTCACGTAGAAGATGGGGGTCGTGAGGTAGAAGGAGGCGCCGTCGGACATGGCGACCATCCTATTCACCGCGCGGCACCGCTCCCGGCGCGTGACGGGGGCTGTGGACGACGGGCAAGCCGCCGCCGCTGGGGAGGGAGCTCTCAGCCGCGGCGGGAGGCGAGCGCCGCCTCGTAGAGCGCCCGACGCGAGAGCCCGGTGATCTCGGCGACCTCGGCCGACGCCTCCTTCAGCCGCGATCCGGCCTCGACGCGGGCCAGCACGTCGGCCAGCGCGTCCTCGAGGGACGCCTCCCGCGCGGGGGCACCCTCGACGACCAGGCAGATCTCGCCGCGCAGGCCGTCGGCCGCCCACTCGGCCAGCTCGGCCGCCGTGCCGCGCCGGACCTCCTCGAACATTTTGGTGAGCTCGCGGCAGACGACCGCGCGCCGCTCCGGGCCCATCGCCTCGACCAGGTCGGCGAGCGCGTCGCCGATCCGGTGCGGGGACTCGAAGAAGACCATGGTGCGCCGCTCGTCGACGAGCGCCCGGAAGGTCGAGATCCGCTCTCCGTGCCGGCGGGGCAGGAACCCCTCGAAGCTGAAGCGGTCCGTCGGGAGCCCGGACACGGCGAGCGCCATCAGCACCGCCGAGGGACCGGGCAGCGCGGTGACCGCGACTCCCGCCGCCACCGCGGCCTCGACCAGGTGGTAGCCCGGGTCCGAGACCGTGGGCATGCCCGCGTCGCTCAGCACGAGCAGGTCCTCCTCGCGGGCCAGCTCCACCAGCTCGGCGGCGCGCTCGCGCTCGTTGTGGTCGTGCAGGGCGTAGAGGGCGGGCCGGTTCTCCACGCCCAGGGCGCGCATCAGCTGGATGGTCACGCGCGTGTCCTCGGCGGCGACGTGGCGGGCGGAGCCCAGCGCCTCCACGAGCCGGCGGGAGGCGTCGCCGAGGTTTCCGATGGGAGTGCCGGCGAGGATGATCATGCCGCCAGTCTCCCAGGCCGGGTCCGGGGCCTCCCGCCGCGGATCGCCGCCGTCCCGGGAGGAGGCGCCCCGTTAGCATGGCCGGGTGACGGACCGACCGCAGCGCGACTTCGACGACCTGCTCCTGGACGCGGCCGGATCGGCGCGCTCGGTCCCGGTGGAGCCCGCCGAGGCGTCCGCCCCGCGCGAGCGCACCCCCCTCCCGGACGTGCCGCGCGGCTCCTGGTTCGACGACCTGCACACCCGGCTCGTCGCCTCCTCCGCGCGCCGTCGGCTGTACGAGCTCGGACTGCCGCTGCTGGTGGTCGCCCTGGCCGCGGTCCTGCGGCTGTGGAATCTCGGCCACCCGCGCTCGCTGGTGTTCGACGAGACCTTCTACGTCAAGGACGCCTGGACCCTCTGGAACCTCGGCTTCGAGGGCGCCTGGCCGGAGAACCCGGACCCGGGCTTCGCGGCGGGCGACGTGGACACGTTCACGGGGGCGCCGTCCTTCGTGGTCCATCCGCCGCTGGGCAAGTGGATCATCGGGCTGGGCATGGGCGTGTTCGGCGCCGACGACAGCGTCGGCTGGCGCGTCTCGACCGCCGTCGTGGGGATCCTCGCCGTCGCGCTGGTGATCGTGATCGGCCGCCTCCTGTTCCGCTCGACCCTCCTCTCGTCCTTCGCGGGCCTGATGCTCGCGCTCGACGGCCACGCGATCGTGATGTCGCGGGTGTCGCTCCTGGACGGGATCCTGATGTTCGTCGCACTGTGCGGCGTCGCGGCGGTGCTGCTCGACCGGCGCTGGGCCGAGCTGCAGCTGGCGCGGAAGGTGGCGGCGGGGGCGCTGCCGAGCTGGGGTCCGGTCCTGTGGTGGCGGCCGTGGCTGCTGGCGGCCGGCGTGCTCTTCGGACTCGCCGCGGGCGTGAAGTGGACGGGCGTCTACTTCCTCGCGGCCTACGGCGTGTACGCGGTCGTCGTCGACGCTCTGATGCGGCGCCGCGCCGGCGTGCCGTTCTGGGGCAGCGGCGCGATCCTCAAGCAGGGACCGGTCACCTTCCTCCTGGTCGTGCCGATCGCGCTGGTCGCCTACCTCGTCACCTGGACGGGCTGGCTGCGCACCTCCGGCGGATGGGCCCGGCAGTGGGCCACCGAGGCTCCCGGCAACGCCTGGACCGGTGCTCTGGCCTGGGTGCCGGACTGGGCTCAGAGCCTCTGGCACTACCACGTGCAGATGTACGACTACTCGATCAACCTGCGGGCCTCGCACCCCTACGAGGCGAACCCGCTGACGTGGCTGCTGATGCTCCGGCCGACGAGCATGTACTTCGTCGACCAGGCGACCGGAGTCGACGGCTGCACCGCCGCGCGCTGCGACGAGGCGATCACCTCCGTCGCCAATCCGCTCATCTGGTACGCCGGGGTCCTGGCGCTGGTCTACCTCCTCTACCGGCTCGCTCGGTACCGGGAGTGGCGCGCCGGCTTCGTGCTGATGGGGATCGTCGCGGGCTACCTGCCGTGGCTGCTCTACCTGGACCGCACGGTGTTCCAGTTCTACTGCGTCGTCTTCGAGCCCTACATGATGCTGGCGCTGGCGCTGACGGCGGGGATCGTGATCGGGAGTCCGGGCGACGAGCGGAGGCGGCGCACCCGCGGCGTCCTCGTGGTGCTCGTCTTCGCGGTGGCCGCGGCGGCGCTGACGGCCTACTTCCTGCCGCTCTGGATCGGCGCGCAGACCTCCTTCAGCTTCTGGCAGGCTCACATGTGGCTGCCCTCATGGGTCTGATCCGGCGGCTGGGCCCGGGAGTCGCGGCCTGCGCGGTCGCGGCGGTGCTCGCGGCCCTCCTTCACGCGGCGGTTCCGGCGGTGCCGATGCTGACCGCGGCGGTCGCGCTCGGGATCCTCGTGGCGCAGCTGCCGACGGCGCGTACCCTGCTCAGCGGGGCGCTCGCGCCGGGCCTGAAGTTCTCGTCCCGCTCGCTGATGCGGACCGGGATCGTCCTGCTCGGGCTGAAGCTCTCGCTGATCGACATCGCGGCGCTGGGCTGGGGCTCGATCCTGGTCGTCGTCGGGATCGTCCTGGCCACCTTCGGCCTGACCTGGGCGCTGGGCCGGGCGCTCCGGCTGCCCGGACAGGAGCCGCTGCTGCTCGCGGCGGGATTCTCGATCTGCGGCGCCTCGGCGATCGGCGCGATGGCGGGAGCGACCCGGGCGAAGGAGCAGGAGCAGGCGACGCCGGTCGCACTGGTGACGCTCTGCGGCACGCTCGCGATCGCGGTGCTCCCCGCCCTGCAGCAGCCGCTCGGGCTCACCGACCTGCAGTTCGGGCACTGGGTCGGCGCCTCGGTCCACGACGTGGGCCAGGTCGTGGCGACGGCCCAGGTGGCGGGAGCGTCGGCGCTGGCCGTCGCTGTCGTGGTGAAGCTGACCCGCGTGGTGATGCTGGCGCCGATGGTGGCGGTGGCGGCCGCGGTCACCAGGCGCAGCGGCGAGCAGGGCGGGACGCGGCCCGAGATCGTGCCGCTGTTCGTGATCGGGTTCCTCGCCGCGGTGCTGCTGCGCACCCTCCTCCCCCTTCCGGAGGGTCTGCTCGCCGCCGCGGACACCGCGCAGACCTGGGTCCTCGCCGCGGCGCTCTTCGCTCTCGGGAGCGCCGTCCGGGTGCGCGCGCTCGTGACGACGGGGTGGCGTGCCCTGCTCGTCGCCCTGGTGTCCTGGGCGGCGATCGCGGCGATGGGGCTGGCCGCGGTCCACCTGGCGCTCTGAGCGGCCCCACTGTTACGCGATGCGTCGCTCCGGTGCGGCGGTGTCGGCGGCTCCCGCTAGCGTCGATCGCATGGCAGATCGTGAGTACGGCTTCAAGACGCGTGCGATCCACGCGGGCAACATCCCCGACGCGGTGACGGGCGCCCGCGCTCTGCCGATCTACCAGACCAGCGCCTTCGTCTTCGACGACACCTCCGACGCCGCCGCCCGCTTCGCGCTGCAGAAGTACGGCAACGTCTACTCGCGCCTGTCGAACCCCACGGTCGCCTCCTTCGAGGAGCGCGTCGCGAGCCTCGAGGGCGGCCTCGGCGCCGTCGCCACGGCCTCCGGGCTCTCGGCGCAGTTCATCACCTTCGCGGCGCTCGTCGGCGCGGGCGACCACGTGGTGTCCTCCGCCAACCTCTACGGCGGATCGATCACCCAGCTCGACGTCACGCTCCGCCGCTTCGGAGTGGACACCACCTTCGTCCGCTCGAGCGACCCGGCCGACTACGCCGCGGCGATCACCGAGAAGACCAGGGTGCTCTACGCCGAGACGATCGCGAACCCCTCCGGCGAGATCGCCGACATCGAGGGCCTCGCGGCTGTCGCGCACGCCGCCGGCATCCCGCTGATCATCGACTCCACCGTCGCCACGCCCTACCTCGTCCGCCCGATCGAGTGGGGGGCCGACATCGTCATCCACTCGGCCACCAAGTTTCTCGGCGGGCACGGCACCACGCTCGGCGGCGTCGTCGTCGAGTCGGGGCGCTTCCACTACTCGCGCGAGAAGTTCCCGCTGCTGCACGACCCGGTCGCCTCCTACGGGGACCTGTCGTGGGACGGCAACTTCGGCGAGTACGGCTTCCTCACGCGCCTGCGCGCGGAGCAGCTGCGCGACATCGGGCCGGTCCTCGCTCCGCACTCCGCGTTCCTGCTCGCCCAGGGCGTCGAGACGCTGCCGTACCGGATCCAGGCGCACGTCGACAACGCGCGCCGCGTGGCCGAGTGGCTCGACGCCGACCCCCGGATCGAGGCGGTCTACTGGGCCGGGCTCCCTGCGCACCCGCACCACGACCGCGCGCAGAAGTACCTGCCAGAGGGACCGGGCTCGGTCTTCAGCTTCGTGGTGAAGGGCGGCCGCGCCGTCGGCCAGACCTTCATCGAGTCGGTCGACCTCGCCAGCCACCTCGCCAACATCGGCGACGCGAAGACACTGGTGATCCACCCCGCGTCGACCACCCACGCCCAGCTCACCGAGGAGCAGCTCCTGCACGCGGGCGTCCTCCCCGGCCTCGTCCGGCTCTCCGTCGGCATCGAGGACGCGGACGACATCATCTACGACCTCGACCAGGCGCTCGCCCGCGCGGTCGAGGCGCACGGCACCCCCGATGCCCCGACCGAGCTCCCCGAGGACACGACCACCACCCTGCACACCCCGGCCGTGGAGGTCTGAGCATGAGCACCACCGACACCGACGACACGGTCGTCCAGCTGTCCAACGGGCTCAGCTGCTCCGTCCCGGCGAACTCGCCGCTGGCGAAGATGCTGCGCTCGCAGCGCACCTGGGTCGGGCCCGACGCCCGCAGGCGACTCGACATCCTCCGCCGCGCGAAGACCGTGGCGATCGTCGGCGCCTCGCCGAATCCGGCCCGCTCCTCCTACTTCGTCGCCACCTACCTGCAGCAGTCGAGCGACTACGAGCTCTACTTCGTGAACCCGAACGCCACCGAGATCCTCGGGCAGCCGGTGTACCGCAGCCTCGCCGAGCTCCCGGTCGTGCCCGACATCGTCGACGTGTTCCGCAAGGCGAGCGACATCCCCGCCGTGATCGACGACGTCCTCGCCGTCGGCGCGCCCACGGTCTGGGTGCAGCTGGGGATCTGGAACCAGGAGGCGGCCGAGTACGGCGAGTCGAAGGGCCTGACCGTCGTGATGGACCGCTGCATCAAGGTCGAGCACGCCCGCTTCCACGGCGGCCTGCACCTGCTCGGCTTCGACACCGGCCAGATCTCGGCGCGCAAGACACTGCGCTGACTCGCTCCGCTCCTCTCCTCTCCTCTCCGCGAGATGCCACTTGTGCGCGCCTCCCGCGGCGTGTCGCGTACCGAAGTGGCATCTCGCGGTGGGGGTCGGCGCGACGCTCACGCTCGGCCCGGGTGGGCCCGGCCACGGCGATGTCGTGGACGGCGGACAGTGACCCGCACGGCACCCGGAGAAGGGCGGGTATCCGGGAGGGCGCCCGCCCTGCCACCGTCCGCGGACGGGCGTACGCTCGTCGGATGAGCGCCTACGTCTCCGTCCTCGACCTGTTCAGCGTGGGGATCGGGCCGTCCAGCTCGCACACCGTCGGACCCATGCGCGCCGCCCTCGCCCTCGCCGAGCGGATCCGCGACGCCGGTCTCCTCGGCCGCGTGAGCCGGGTGGGCTGCACCCTCTACGGCTCGCTCGGCTCCACCGGGATCGGCCACGGCACCCCCGACGCGGTGGTCGCCGGTCTCGCCGGCCTGGACCCCGAGACGTGCGACCCGGCGCTGGTGCGCGGGGCCTGGCAGCGCCTCGACGCCGAGGGGACGATCCTGCTGGCCGGCGAGCAGCGACTCGCGATGACGCGCGACGACGTCGCCTTCGAGCCGCGCACGAGGCTGCCGGAGCACCCGAACGCCCTCACCTTCAGCGTCTGGGTCGGCGACGACGCGCTGCCGGTGTGGGAGGAGACGTACTACTCGATCGGCGGAGGCTTCATCCGTCGAGCGGGCGAGCGCGCCGAGCTGGCTGCGCTGGCCCCGCACCCCTATCCCTTCGTCTCGGGCCTCGACCTGCTGGCGACCTGCGATCGGACCCGCTCCGGCATCGCCGAGATCGCCGCCGCGAACGAGCGCGCTCTGCACCCCGGGGTCGACATCGACGCTCGCCTCGACGCGATCTGGGACGCCATGGCCGCCTGCGTCGAGCACGGCCTGGCGACCGACGGCGTGCTGCCGGGGGGCCTGGGCGTCCGCCGCCGCGCGTCGGTGCTGCGCGAGCGGCTCGAGGCCTTCGAGGAGGATCCGCTCGACCGCGCCCGCGCCACGTCGGTCGAGTGGCTGCACGCCTTCGCCCTCGCGGTGAACGAGGAGAACGCCGCGGGCGGGCGGGTCGTGACGGCTCCGACGAACGGAGCGGCGGGCATCATCCCCGCCGTCGCGCACTACTACCTCCGCTTCGTCCCGGGCGCCGATCGCGCGGGGCTGCGCCGCTTCCTCCTCACCGCCACTGCGATCGGCTCGCTCTGCAAGACGAACGCGTCGATCTCCGGCGCGGAGGCGGGCTGCCAGGGCGAGGTCGGCTCGGCCTGCGCGATGGCCGCCGGGGCGCTCTGCGCGGTGCTCGGCGGCACTCCGCGCCAGGTCGAGAACGCGGCGGAGATCGCGATGGAGCACCATCTCGGGCTGACCTGCGACCCGGTCGGCGGCCTCGTGCAGATCCCCTGCATCGAGCGGAACGCGATCGCCTCCTCGACCGCCGTGAGCGCGGCCCGCCTCGCGCTGCACGGCGACGGCGACCACCGCGTCTCTCTCGACGCGGTCATCGAGACGATGCGCCAGACGGGCATCGACATGTCCTCGAAGTACAAGGAGACGAGCGAGGGCGGGCTCGCGGTCAACGTCATCGAGTGCTGAGCGCACGGCGGCCCGACCGTGACCGTGCGTGACGCGCGGGTGCGCGCGTGTCGGCGGTCGCGCCTAGCGTGGGGAAGGTGAGCATCTCCTCCGCCCCGTACCTCGCCCGGCCGATCGTCTCGACCCAGTGGCTCGCCGACCAGCTCGGCCGCGAGCACCTCGTCGTCGTCGACGCCAGCGTGCTGCTCGTGCCCGGCTCCGACGGGCGGCCCGGCTACCTCAGCGGGGACGAGCAGTACCTCCTCGAGGGGCACGTTCCCGGCGCCGTGTTCGGCGACCTGCTCGAGCAGCTGTCCGATTCGGAGGCTCCCCTGCCCTTCACCCGGCTCGACCCGGAGCGCTTCGCCGCCGCGACCGCCGCGCTCGGCATCGACGACGACTCGGTGGTCGTCGTGTACGACTCCGCGGTCGGCCAGTGGGCCTCGCGCCTGTGGTGGCTGCTGCGCGCGGCCGGGCACGACGCGGTCGCGGTGCTCGACGGCGGGCTCCAGGCCTGGCGGCGGGAGGACCGCCCGATCGAGACGGGGCACGTCGAGTCCGCGGCGAGCGGAGGCATCACCGTGCGCGAGGAGCGGCCGCTCTGGATCGACAAGGCCGGCGTCGAGAGCGTCGTGCGCGGCGAGGCTCCCGGAGCGCTGGTGTGCGCGGTCCCGCCGAAGGAGTTCACCGGGGAGGAGGGGCGCCGCCCCCGCCTCGGACACCTGCCGGGCTCGCGGAGCGTCCCCGCCGGGCGGCTCGTCGACCGGACCGACAACACGCTCCTGCCGCCGGAGCGGCTGCGGTCGCTGTTCGGCGACGCTCTCCAGGCCGAGCGGATCGTCCTCTACTGCGGCGGAGGGATCGCCGCGACGGCCGACGCGCTCGCGCTCGCGGTGCTCGGAGTCGACACGGCGGTCGTCTACGACGGCTCGCTCAACGAGTGGGCCGCCGACCCCGAGGCGCCGCTGGTGGTCACGGCCGCGTGAGCAGCTCCTCCGGCAGTCGGGTCGTCGGCAGGGCGCAGACGAAGGCCTCGCAGGAGTAGGCGGTCGGCAGCCCCTCCCGCGAGGTCCGCCCCTCGAACAGCTCGAAACCCGCGTCCGCCCACTCCCGGGCGCCCTCGTCGGACACGCCGACCAGCACACCGATCCCGGCGGACCGAGCGCCCTGCACCGCCTCCGCCGCTCCGGGGCCGACGACGACCAGCTGCCGCACCGGGCGCGCCAGCCGCGAGGCCAGCCCCAGCACGGCGCCGAAGCCCATCGGCTGCCGGACCGCGCCCGGCGCGATCGACGCGACGACCGCCTCGGCCGCCTCCCGGTAGCGCTGCGATCCGGTGAGCAGGTACAGCTCGTGCGCCGCGTCCGCCGTCGCCGAGAGGCCGGAGGGGTAGGCGCCCTCGGAGGGATCGGCCGCGAGCAGCAGGCCGCGCGCGGTCAGCGCCGGATCCCCTCCGCCGGGCAGCGCGAACGGCAGCGGGCCGTCGGCCGCGTCGAGCGCGCCGTCGATGAGGGTGCGCGCCGCCACCGCGCAGCGCGGACGCCCCTCCGCCAGGGCGAGCTCGAGGAGCCCGCCGGCCAGCATCCCGAGGTCCTCCAGGGCCGGGCGGGCCGCGGAGACGGCACCGCCGAGGGAGGCGCGCACCGCGACGCGGCCGTCGACGAGGTGCCGCTGCAGCACCGCGTCCGCCGCACGCCGGGCGGCGTCGATCCACTCCTCGCGTCCGAGCACGCGTCCGGCGCGGGCGAGAGCGCGGATCGCCAGGCCGTTCCAGCCGGTGACGACCTTCCCGTCGAGAGCGGGGGGCGCGAGGCGGGAGCGGTCCTCGGCGAGGTAGTAGCCGCCCTCCGAGCGCTGACCGTCGACGATGCTCTCCGAGTCCTGCGCCGACGCGAACCCGCCGCCCGGCCGCTCGAGAGTGGTCAGGAGGAACGCGGCGACGCCCTCCGCGATCCCGGTCAGCTCCTCCACCCGGGCGCCGTCGTGCCCGAGCAGGACGGCCGCGACGTCGAGCAGCTGCGCGTTGTCGTAGAGCATCCGCTCGTAGTGCGGATCGCTCCAGTCGGCCTGAGTCGCGTAGCGGAAGAAGCCTCCGTCGCGGTCGCGGAGCGGGGACGCGGCCAGCGCGAGCAGCGTGCGCTCGGCGAGCGCCGCTCCCGAGGGCCGCGAGGCCAGGAACCCGAGCACGGGGGCGACCGGGAACTTCGGGGCGCCACCGAAGCCGCCGTGCACTCGGTCCTCCTCGCCCGCAAGTGCGCGGACGGCGCCGTCGAGCTCGGCGTCGCCGGGGAGCGCGGTGTCGGCGGGCAGCGCCGCGGTCGCCTCGCGCAGAGCCGCGGCCAGCCCGCCCGCCGTCGCCTGCACCTCGTCGCGCCGCAGCCGCCACGCCTCCGAGACCGCGTCGAGGACGTCGGAGAAGGCGGGCACACCGCCGACGGCGCGCGGCGGGAAGTAGGTTCCGGCGAAGAAGGTCTCGCCGGCGGGGGTGGCGAAGGCCGTCAGCGGCCAGCCGAGCTGCCGCGTGAACGCGCTCGCGGCGGTCAGGTAGGCCGTGTCGACGTCCGGGTGCTCCTCGCGGTCGACCTTGACCGCGACGAAGCCCGCGTTCAGCCGCGCGGCGAGCACCGGGTCCGAGAACGACTCCCGCGCCATCACGTGGCACCAGTGGCAGGTGGAGTAGCCGATGGACACCATCACCGGGACGTCGCGGCGCACCGCCTCGGCGAACGCCTCCTCGCCCCAGGGGAACCAGTCGACCGGATTGTCCGCGTGCGAGCGGAGGTAGGGGCTGACACTGGAGCGCAGACGATCGGCCATGCGCTCCACGCTAGACGCGGGCGGAGCCGCCGGTCAGGGGTTGCCGCGGAGCGGAGGGCCCGCGCACCCGGAGGTCTCCCCTGCCGCCGGACCTCCCCGTGCGCTCAGCGCTCGAAGAACCAGCCCGTCGGCCGCTCCGTGCCTCGCACGACCGTGCCGCCTCCGCCGCTCCCGCCGCGACGGCCCACCGCCAGGTAGGCGAGGCTGCCGAGGAACGGCGCGATCACGATGAACGCCACCCACGAGACCTTCGCGACCTTCGACAGCCGCGGGTTCGACAGCACGCCCCGGATCGCGAAGAGCAGCAGCACGATGTTCAGCACGACCAGCAGGGACTGCGGATTCATCGGGGTGCTCCACGGGATCGTGCGCCGCGGTCGACCGGCGCCGGAGCGCCCGACCGGGCAGGGTGGCCCGCGACGTTTCACGAGACAGGGCATTGTCGCACGCGGCGTAGGATGGAGGGCTCATGTCAGACGTGCTCAGCATCCGCTACCCGCCCGAACTCCCCGTGTCGGCGCGGCGGGAGGACATCGCCGCCGCGATCCGCGACCACCAGGTCGTCATCGTCGCGGGCGCGACCGGATCGGGCAAGACGACCCAGCTGCCGAAGATCTGCCTGGAGCTCGGCCGCGAGAGCATCGCGCACACGCAGCCCCGGCGCATCGCCGCGCGCACCATCGCCGAGCGCATCGCGGAGGAGCTCGACGACGAGGTCGGCGGGCTGGTCGGCTACCAGGTCCGGTTCACCGACAAGGCGTCCGCCTCGACGCGGATCAAGCTGATGACCGACGGCATCCTGCTCAACGAGATGAACCACGACCGGATGCTCAGCCGGTACGACACGATCATCATCGACGAGGCGCACGAGCGCAGCCTCAACATCGACTTCCTCCTGGGCTACCTGCACCGCCTGCTGCCGCAGCGCCCCGACCTGAAGGTGATCATCACCTCGGCGACGATCGACCCGCAGAGCTTCGCGGCCCACTTCGCCGACGCCGCCGGCGAGCCCGCGCCGATCATCGAGGTCTCCGGCCGCACCTACCCGGTCGAGATCCGCTACCGCCCGCTGGTCGCCGAGGAGCCGGAGGAGGACGACGACACCGACGTCCCCGACGCGACGAGCGGCAGCCGCGATCTGATGACCGGCATCGCCGACGCTCTGGCCGAGCTGGCGCGGGAGGATCCGGGCGACGTCCTGGTGTTCCTGTCGGGCGAGAACGAGATCCGCGACGCCGAGGACGCCATCCGGGGCCGGAACCTGCCGGGCACCGAGGTGCTCCCCCTCTACGGGCGCCTGTCGGCGGCCGATCAGCACCGCGTCTTCGAGAAGGGGCGCACCCCCGGCGTCCGCCGTCGCGTCGTGCTCGCGACCAACGTGGCGGAGACGAGCCTCACCGTCCCCGGGATCCGCTACGTGATCGACGGCGGCACGGCCCGCATCTCGCGCTACAGCGCGCGCTCGAAGGTGCAGCGCCTGCCGATCGAGGCCGTCTCGCAGGCCTCGGCGAACCAGCGCTCCGGCCGCTCGGGCCGCACCAGCGCGGGCATCGCGATCCGCCTCTACTCCGAGGAGGACTACCTCCGCCGACCGGAGTACACCGACCCCGAGATCCTGCGCACGGGCCTGGCCGCGGTCATCCTGCAGATGATCTCTCTCGGCCTGGGCGACATCGCCTCGTTCCCGTTCCTCACTCCGCCCGACTCCCGCGGCATCAAGGACGGCCTCGACCTGCTCACGGAGCTCGGCGCCCTCCGCGTCCCCGGCTCCTCCTCCGCCGCTCCCTCCGCTTCTGCCGCTCCGGCCGCTTCGGCCGCTCCGCGAGATGCCGCGGTACGCGACACGCCGCCGGACGCGCACTCGAGCGGCGTCTCGCGGAGGGCCGCCGAGGCCGCGCCGCAGCTCACGCGCATCGGGCGCGACCTGGCGCGGCTGCCCATCGATCCGCGCTTCGGGCGCATGGTGATCGAGTCGCGCCGCCACGGCGTCAGCCGCGAGGTGATGGCGATCGTCGCGGGCCTCACGATCCAGGACGTCCGCGAGCGCCCGCTCGAGCGCCGCGCGCAGGCCGACCAGCAGCACGCGCGCTTCGTCGATCCCACCAGCGATTTCCTCACCCTGCTGAACCTCTGGAACTACGTGGAGGAGAAGCAGGAGGAGCTCTCCTCCAGCGCCTTCCGGCGCCTCTGCAAGGCCGAGTACCTCAACTACCTCCGCGTGCGCGAGTGGCAGGACGTGTTCCGCCAGCTGCGCCAGCTCGCCCGCCCCCTCAAGCTCGAGCTGGGCGAGCCGAAGGTCGACCCCGACGGGATCCACCGGAGTCTCCTGGCCGGCCTGCTCTCGCACCTGGGCATCAAGGACACCACCTCGCAGCAGGCGCAGCGCGCGGCGAAGAGCCGCGAGCGCCAGAACGTGCAGTACGTCGGCGCCCGCAACGCGAAGTTCTCGATCTTCCCCGGCAGCGCCCTGGCGAAGAAGCTCCCCGACGCGGTGATGAGCGCCGAGCTGGTCGAGACCAGCCGCCTCTTCGCCCGCTCGAACGCGGCGATCGATCCGGCCTGGGCCGAGGCGATCGCGGGCGACCTCGTGAAGCGGCAGTTCAGCGAGCCGCACTGGGAGAAGTCGCAGGGCGCGGCCGTCGCCTACGAGAAGGTCACGCTCTACGGCGTGCCGATCATCGCCCGCCGCCGCGTCCAGTTCTCGCGGATCGACGCCTCGTACGCCCGCGAGCTGTTCATCCGCCATGCCCTCGTCGAGGGCGAGTGGGAGTCGCGCCACGCCTTCGACCGCAAGAACCGGGCCCTGCGGGCCGAGCTCGAGCGACTGGAGGAGCGCACGCGCCGCCGCGACCTGCTCGTCGACGACGAGGCCGTCTTCGACTTCTACGACCGCCGACTCCCCCGCGACATCACCTCGGTGCGCTCGTTCGACTCCTGGTGGCGGACGACCCAGCACGACGAGCCCGACCTGCTGACGATGACGCAGGAGACCCTCCTCCCCGAGGACGCGGAGCAGATCGACGAGACCGCGTTCCCCACCCAGTGGCGCCAGGCCGACCAGCGCTTCCGCCTCTCGTACCGGTTCGAGCCGGGGACGGAGGAGGACGGCGTGACGGTGCACGTGCCGCTCGCGCTCCTGCCGCGCGTGACGCCCCTCGGCTTCGACTGGCTGGTGCCGGGACTGCGCGCCGAGCTGGTCACCGCGATGATCAAGGCGCTGCCCAAGCACCTGCGCCGCAACGTGGTGCCCGCGAACGACTGGGCGCGCAAGCTGACCGCCTCCCTGCCGCACGACGTGCCGAATCCGCCGACGGAGTCGTTCGCCGCGACCCTGGCCGGGGCGATCCGCCGCGAGGCCGGCGTGGTCGTGCAGCCCGAGGACTTCGACCTCGAGCGGATCCCCTCGCACCTGCGGGTCACCTTCGCCGTCGCCGACGAGCGGGGCCGCACGGTCGCCGCCGGCAAAGAGCTCGCCCCGCTGGCCGAGCGCCTGCGCGGCCGGGTCCGCGACGAGGTCGCCCGCGTGGTCGAGGCCCGGGTCCCCGACGCGCTCGAGCGCCGGGGCCTGAAGACCTGGGACATGCCGGAGCTGCCGCGCGTCACCGACACCCGGCAGGGCGGGAACACCATCCGCGCCTACCCGGCCCTGATCGACGACGGCGACTCGGTCTCGATCCGCCTGCTCGCCACGGCCGAGGACCAGGCGCGCGAGCACCCGCGCGGCGTGCGCCGCCTCCTCCTGCTCGCGACGCCGAGCCCCGTCGCCTACGTGCAGCAGCACCTCACCTCCCACGAGAAGCTCGTGCTCGCGCAGAGCCCGTACCAGAACACGACCGCGCTCTTCACCGACTGCCTGCTCGCCTGCGTCGACGCGGTCCTCTGGCGGATGAAGCCCGACGGGATGCTCTTCCTCCGCGCCGAGTTCGACGCCGTGCGCGACCGGGTCTCGGCGAGCGTCATGGATGCGATGTTCGAGACCGTGAAGACGGTCACGACGATCCTCACCACCGCCCGGGGCGTCGAGAAGGCGCTCAAGGCCTCGACGAGCATGGCGCTGCTGCCCGCCCTCACGGATGCGCGGGAGCAGCTCTCGGGCCTGGTCTACCCGGGCTTCGTCTCGGCGACCGGAGTGGAGCGGCTCCGGCACCTCCCGCGCTACCTCGGCGCGATCACCGAGCGCTTCGGCAAGATCGCCGAGAACGTCGGGCGCGACCGCGTCTGGCTGAACGAGGTGCAGGCGGCCCAGGAGCTCTACCGCTCGGCCGGCGGCGCGGTGCCGCTGCCCGCGCACGCCCCGGAGCGGATCGCGCGCGCCCGCTGGATGATCGAGGAGCTGCGGGTGAGCTTCTTCGCGCAGTCGCTCGGCACCGCCGAGAGCGTGTCCCTGCAGCGGATCCGCAAGGTGCTGGCCGGCTGACGCGTCCCTCCGCCGAGGGAACCCCGACCCGTCGAGGGAGCCTCGTGCAGCGGGCTCCCTCGACGGCCCGGGGTTCCCTCGGGAGCGCTAGTGTCGTCCGGTGGGCAGCTACACCGATCTCCTGAAGACCCCCGGGGTGGGGCGCATCATCCTCGCGCAGCTGACCGCGCGCTTCCCTTTCGGGATGCTCTCGCTGGCGTTCCTCCTGCACGTGGAGCGGGTGCACCACTCCTACGCCGCCGCCGGCCTGGTGCTCGGCTCGATGTCGATCGGGCAGGCCATCGCCGGTCCGCTGACCAGCCGCCTGATGGGGCGGCTCGGGATGCGCCGCGTGCTGACGATCACCCTCGTGGTCTGCGCGGGGGCGATCATCGCGATGGCCGTGCTCCCGCTCGAGGTGTGGCAGTTCGTCGTGATCGGGTTCGTCGCCGGCCTGAGCATGCCGCCGGTGCAGCCGGCCGTGCGCACCATCTACCCCAAGATGGTCACCAGCTCGCAGCTGACCCCGCTCTTCTCGCTCGACGCCTCCGCCCAGGAGATCATCTGGGTGCTCGGCCCGGTGCTGGCGACGCTCGTGTCGATCCAGGTGTCGACGGTCGCAGGCATCCTCACCGCCGCGGTGTTCCTGATCGGCGGCGGGATCTGGTTCATCGCCTCGCCCGAGGTGGGCCGCGTCCGCATCCCGCGCTCCACGCGCCGCCTCGGCGTGGTGCTCACGAAGCCTCCGGTGCTGCTGGCCACGGTCGTCGGCTTCCTCCTGATCGGCGCCTGCTCGGCGGTCGAGGCGGGCGTCGTCGCGGTCTTCGGCGAGGGCGGAGTCGAGTCGGGCGTCGTGCTCGCCGTCTTCGCGGCGGGCTCCCTGGTCGGCGGCCTCGCCCTCGGCCACATCCCGATCAGCCGGTGGGCGACCGCGCGGCGGATGCTGATCGTCACGCTCGGCATGGGCCTGGCGGCGGTCTCGACCGACTTCTGGTGGCTGTGCGTCACGCTGTTCCTCGCCGGCATCGGCATCGCTCCCGCTCTCGCGGCGCTGTTCGCGATCACCGCCTCGAGCGTGCGCTTCTCGGACACGGCGGAGGCCTACGGCTGGGTAGGCACCGGTCAGCTGATCGGCGCGGCGCTGGGCTCCGCGATCGCCGGCGTGCAGATCGACCAGGCCGGGCCGACCGCCGCGATCGTCGTCGCCGCCGCCTTCGCCCTGGTCGGGTTCCTGGTGCCCCTGCTCGGCCGCCGATACCACCCGGATCTCCGTGGGCGCGACGCCAGCCCGCTCCCCGACACCGAGCCGGTCACCCTGCCCTCCTAGGCCGCCCCCCGGTTGTCCGGCGCCTGTCGGGCACCCTAGGGTGAAGGCCCACGGCGGGCAGGGGGGGGGCGGCATGGGGCTGCGGGAGGACGCGGAGGAGCTGGTGCGCGAGCACCGGCGCGCCGCCGCCCGGACCGATCTCCTCGACCCCTGGTCCGATCCGGAGACCCCGGAGTGGTGCAGCGAGCTCGCCACCGCGCTCTGGCAGGGGTCCTTCCGCCCGAGCCCCGTCTACTTCCGCCGCGAGGAGTCCTCCCACGCCTGGCGCGGCCCGCACTCGACCCGCCTGCACCACCTCGGCTACGGGTGGCAGCTCACCGCGCATCGCGAGCAGCACGGGGTCGTCTCCTCCGAGACGGCCGTCGTCCTCGAGACGGGCTCCCTCTGGCGCGGTCTCGGCATCGGCCGGCGCCCCGCGCGCGCGCTCCGAGGCCGGCTCGGCGTCGAGGGCCTGCAGGCGGGCCACGACGTGCACTTCGCCGTGCGCGGCATCGACGAGCGCAGCGACGCGGAGCGCGCCGAGCGGCGCCTCCTCTTCGGCGTGGCCGGTCTCGCGGCGCTGATCGAGGACGACGTGCACGTGGGACCGCACGGCGAGCTCGACTGGAGCGTCTGAGCGCACGTGCCAGCATGGGACGCATGAGCGTCCCCCTGATCCCCCTCAACGACGGCCGCGCGATCCCCCAGCTCGGGCTCGGCGTCTACAAGATCGGCGACGAGGAGGCGGCCCGCACGGTCGCCGTCGCCCTGGAGGCCGGCTACCGGCACGTCGACACCGCCACCCTCTACGGCAACGAGCGCGCAGTCGGCGAGGGGATCCGCGCGAGCGGCCTCCCCCGCGAGCAGGTCTTCGTGACGACCAAGGTCTGGAACGACGACCACGGCTTCGACGAGACGCTCGCCGCCTTCGACCGGAGCCTCGAGCTGCTCGGCACCGACTACGTCGACCTGTACCTCGTGCACTGGCCGATCCCCTCGCGCGACCGCTACGTCGACACCTACCGCGCCCTCGAGCGCCTGCAGAGCGAGGGGCGGGCGCGCTCGATCGGCGTCTCGAACTTCGCCGAGGAGCACGTGCAGCGCCTGCTCGACGAGACGGGAGTGGTGCCGGCGATCAACCAGGTCGAGCTGCACCCGCGGCTGCCCCAGGAGGAGCTGCGCGCGTTCGACGCCGCTCACGGGATCGTCACCGAGGCCTGGTCGCCGCTGGCCCGCGGGCGCCTCCTCGACGAGCCGGCCCTGGCCCGCGTCGCCGCGAAGCACGGCGTCTCGCCGGCGCAGGCGGTGCTGCGCTGGCACGTGCAGCTCGGTGTCGTCGTGATCCCGAAGTCGGTGACGCCGGAGCGGATCCGCGAGAACCTGGATGTCTTCGGCTTCGCCCTCGACGACGAGGACCTCGCCGCGATCGCCGCGCTCGCGACCGGCGAGCGCACCGGCCGCGATCCGCGCTTCGACTGAGGCTCCGGCGATGACGGCGGGGACGGCACTGCTCCTGCACGGCCTGGGCGGCTCGGGCCGGACCTGGTGGCGCCTGGCACGCGAGCTGACCGCGGCGGGCTGGAGCGTCTCCGCGCCCGACCTGCGCGGACACGGCGACGGGCCGCGCGGCGGCTCCTCCCGCCACGACGACTACGCCGACGACGCCCTGGCACAGGGGTCGTTCGACCTCGTCGTCGGGCACTCGCTCGGCGGAGCGGTCGCGGTGCGCGCCGCCGCCCGCGACGCCGGCTGGGCGGGACGCCTGGCGCTGCTGGACCCGGTGCTCCGGCTCGCTCCGGAGCAGCGGGCCGCCGTCCGCGCGGGCGAGCTCGCCGGTCTCGCGGTCTCGGCCGAGGAGCTGGCTGTCGCGCAGCCGCTCTGGGACGAGCGGGACCGAGCCGAGAAGCTCGCCGCGGTGCGGGCCGCCGATCCGTCCGCGGTCGCCGCGACGATCGACGACAACGACCCGTGGGACCTGCTGGCGGATCTGCCGGGCCTCCGCCCGCCGGTCCTCGTGCTGGCCGGCGATCCGCAGGTCGAGACGCTGCTCCCTCCCTCCCTCGCCGCCCTGGTGCTCCGCGCGAATCCGCGCATCCGCTACGCGGTCGTGGCGGGCGCGGGCCACAGTCCCCATCGCGACCACCCGGAGGAGACCCTCGCGATGCTCCGCGAGTGGGCCGAGAGCCCGGCGACGGCCTGATCCGCCCGCCGGCCCGGTCCGTGTTTCGTGCGGATGAAATCTGGCAGGGGGGACTGGGCCGCACCGTTTCCTGTGAATACCCTCGCAGAGGACGCGATCCCCTCCCAGTCTTCGGGAGGCCCGCGTCGGGGCCGCCGACGCGGCGGCCCGTTCTCGAGGAGAGGGAGCCCCAGTGGCGCGAACCACCACGAACACCCCGAGCGGCCGCCGACGCCGCTCACTGATCGGCTCGAGCGCCATGATCGGAGCGGGCGCCCTCGTCGCCGGCTTCGCCTTCGCGCCGACGGCGAGCGCCGTCGAGCCGGTCGACTTCGCCGACACCGTCACGGTCGACGGCATCATGACCCACCTGGAGGCGCTGCAGGCGATCGCGGACGCCAACGGCGGCACCCGCGCGATCGGCACCCCGGGCTACGAGCTGAGCGGCGAGTACGTCGAGAAGGTCCTCGCGGACGCCGGCTACACGACGGAGCGCCAGGAGTTCACCACCGCGACGCAGACGATCGACGCGTTCACGCTGACCACCGGTACCGGGGCCGTCGGCACCCCGATGGAGTTCACTCCGTCGACGCCCGAGGGCGGCGTGACCGGCGAGCTCATCGCCCCCGTCGATCCGCTCGGCTGCACCACGGACGCCTGGGCCGGCCTCGACGCCACCGGGAAGGTCGCACTCGTCAGCCGCGGCTCCTGCAGCTTCCTCGAGAAGTCGGTCGCCGCCGGTGCCGCCGGCGCCGCCGCGATCGTCATCTACGACAACGCGCCGAGCGACGCCCTCAACGGCACCTACGGCGGACAGGACGAGGACGCCGTCCCCGGCGTCGGCGTCACGCAGGCCGAGGGGCAGGCGCTGCTGGCGTCGCTCCCCGCGAGCGCGTCGCTCCTGATCGACCAGACGACCACCGAGGTGGAGACCTTCAACATCGTCACGGAGACCCCCGGCGGCGACCACGACAACGTGGTCATGCTCGGCGCGCACCTCGACAGCGTGCCCGCCGGCCCCGGCATCAACGACAACGGCTCCGGATCCGCGACGCTGCTCGAGACGGCGGTGCAGCTGGCCGCCGCGGGCGACACGACCAACGCGGTCCGCTTCGCCTGGTGGGGGGCCGAGGAGGTCGGCCTGGTCGGCTCCTACACCTACGTCGACTCCCTGACGGAGGAGGACGCCTCGAAGATCGCGACCTACATGAACTTCGACATGGTCGCCTCGCCGAACTACGTGATCTCGGTCTACGACGCGGACCAGTCCACCTACGAGGCCCCCGTGGAGGTGCCCGCCGGCTCGATCGCGACCGAGAAGGCGTTCACCGACTACTTCGACTCGATCGACCAGCCCTGGATCGACACCGCGTTCGACGGCCGCAGCGACTACGACGGCTTCATCTCGGTCGGCATCCCGTCCTCGGGTGTCTTCACCGGCGCCGACGACGTCAAGACGGAGGAGGAGGTCGCGCTGTTCGGCGGCACCGCCGGCATCACGCACGACCCGAACTACCACTCCGCCGCCGACGACATCGACAACATCAATCAGGAGGCGCTCGGCATCACGTCGAAGGCCATCGCCTTCGTCACCGCCTCGTTCGCCGCGGACACCTCCGCGATCGACGCCGAGAAGGACCCGACCACGCCGACTCCGACGCCGGAGCCCACCGTGGCACCGACCGCCGAGCCGACCGTCGCCCCGACCGCGCAGCCGACCGTCGCCCCGACGACCGCTCCCACCACTGCTCCGACCACTGCTCCGACCACTGCTCCGACGGCCGCTCCGACCCCGAGCAGCACGCCGACCGCCGTGGCGCCGCACCCCGGCGGCCGTCCGCCCCTGGCCTCGACGGGAGCCGACATCGGCCTGCCGCTGGGCCTCGGCGGACTGCTGATCGCCGGCGGCGTCGGCGGGCTCCTGCTCGCCGCGCTGCGCCGCCGGCGCGCCTAGCCGCCACCACCCCGGAGCCGTCCGGCCGTCGCCCCGTGCGACGCCCGGGCGGCTCCGTCGTTCCTCCCCTCCTCCCACCCCTCCCGCCCCTCCCGCCCATTGAGGGAACCCCGAACCGTCGAGACCGCCCGGTATAGCGGGCTCCCTGAGCGGTCCGGGGTTCCCTCGCGGCCGCCAGGGCTTCCGGCGGCCGGGGGACACGGTGTTCACTGGGCGCATGCGAGCCATCTGGAAGGGCGCGATCACCTTCGGCCTGGTCAACGTGCCGGTGAAGATCTACAGCGCGACCGAGGACCACGACATCCCGCTGCACCAGGTCCACGACAAGGACGGCGGGCGGATCCGGTACCAGCGCAAGTGCGAGATCTGCGGCGAGGTCGTCACCTTCGACCACATCGACAAGGCCTACGACGACGGCGAGCGCACCGTGGTCCTGTCCAAGGACGAGCTGAAGGCGCTGCCGGAGGAGCGCGACCGCGAGATCGACGTCGTGCAGTTCGTGCCCAGCGAGCAGGTCGACCCGATCATGTTCGACCGCGCCTACATCCTGGAGCCGGACTCCTCCTCCCCCAAGGCCTACGTCCTGCTGCGCCGCACCCTCGAGCAGACCGACCGCACCGCGATCGTCGAGTTCGCGCTGCGGCAGAAGACCCGCCTCGCGGCGCTGCGCGTGCGCGGCAAGCTCCTGATGCTGCAGACCCTCCTCTGGGCGGACGAGGTGCGGGAGGTCGAGTTCCCGTCGCTGGAGGGCAGCACCCGGATCGCGGCGCGCGAGCTCGAGATGTCGGCGCACCTGGTCGACTCCTACTCCGAGGACTTCGACGCCGCGAAGTTCCACGACGCGTACCAGGAGGAGCTGCGCACGCTGATCGACGCCAAGATCGAGCAGGGCGACGCCCTCGACACCGCCGCGACCTTCGGAGAGGCGCCGGAGGAGGAGGGCGGCGGCGGCGAGGTGCTCGACTTGATGGAGGCGCTCAAGCGCTCGGTCGAGCGCAGTCGCGGGGCGAAGGGCGCGCCGGCGGAGGAGGCGCCCGCCGAGAAGAAGGCCGCGACGAAGACGGCTCCGAAGAAGGCGGCGGCGAAGGCTCCTGCGAAGACCGCCGCGAAGAAGAAGCCCGCGGTGACGACGTCCGAGACGGAGAAGAGCGCCGACGCGCCTGCGAGGAAGCGGACCCCGAAGAAGACCGCGGCGGCGGAGAAGGCGGCGTCCTAGGCCCGCCTGACGCGGCCGCTCCGGGACGGACGGAGCCTCAGGCCCGCTCGGCCGCCCGGTCGGGCCCGTCGGCCGCGTCCAGCTCGTCCACGTCGTCGAGGTCGACCGCGACCGAGCTGACCAGCGCGAGCAGCGCCTCCGCGTAGGCGTTCTCGGCCGCCGCGTCCTCGAAGGTCCGCGCCCGCCCGCCGAGCTCGACCTCGACAGCGAACCGCGCCTCCGGCTCCGCGAGGCGCCGGAGGGAGCGGAAGGTCCCGCGGAGGAGCTCGCGCAGCTGGTCCTCCCGCGGCAGCCAGAGCGAGTCCTCCAGAGAGACGGAGTCGAGCGCCCACTCCGTGGTGCCGTTGAAGCCGAGGACGGTCCCGCTCGGATACTCGTGCGCCTCGATGGTCATGTCGCTGACGGTGAAGACGTCGCCGTCGAAGCCCTCCCGCTCGATCCGGAAGCGGTCACCGGTGCGGGGCGTCCAGCGCACGCCCGCCGTGCGCAGGGCACGGGCCAGCTCGAAGGAGATCATCCGACGAGTGTGGCCCGCGAAGCCGCGAACGCGCCGCGAGCGGCACCCGCGTGCCCCGATGTCGGTGGATGAGTTTACGTTCATGAAACGTCCGGTTCACAGGCCGGGCACCCGCACTGCATAGCGTGACCATGCGTGCCCCTTCCGGGGGTGCACCGGCCGCGCCGCGCGGCGACGACGCTGCGACCGCTCTTCCGAGCGGCGATCGAGAGGACCACCATGCCCGACTCTCCGACCCCGCCCGACCGCCGCCGGAGGCGCGGGCTCGGCCTGGCGGCCCTGACCGGCCTGGCCCTCGCGGCCGCTCCGCTGGTCGCGACCTCCGCCACAGCCGCACCCTCGGGCGACGAGCTCGTCATCAGCGAGGTCTTCGCCCGCGGAGGCTCCGCCGGCGCCGCGTTCAGCAACCGCTACGTGGAGCTCTACAACCCCACCGCCGCCGAGATCGCCCTCGGCGGCCTCTCGATCCAGTACCGCTCCGCGACCGGCACGGCGAACCCCACCACGACCGTGCCGCTCACCGGCTCGGTCCCCGCGGGCGGCCACTTCCTGCTCGCCGGCGCCAGCAACGGCACCAACGGCGCGGCCCTGCCGACGCCCGACCAGAGCGCGAACGGCCTCAACATGGCCGCCGCGGGCGGCACCCTCTTCCTCGTCAAGGGGACCTCGGCGCTCGTGGCGCCGCCCACCGGCGCCTCCGCACAGCCGGACGCGGTGATCGACCTCGTCGGCTACGGCACCTCGAACACCTTCGAGTCGTCCGTCGCGACGGTCCCCTCGCTCACCCAGACCATCGCCCGCGCGGACACCGCCACCGGCGACACCGACGTCAACTCGGCCGACTTCGCGCTCGGCGCACCGACCCCGCAGGCCGCGGGCGGAGGATCCGAGCCCGAGCCCACCACGCCGCCGTCGACGACTCCGCCGACCACTCCGCCGACGACCCCGCCGGCCGAGATCCCGGCCGTCTCGATCGCGGAGATCCAGGGGACCGGCGACTCGTCGCCGCTCGTCGGCAGCACCGTCACCACCTCCGGCGTCGTCACCGCCCGCTACCCGTCCGGCGGCTACAACGGCTACGTCATCCAGACCCCCGGCACCGGCGGCGAGAGCTCGCGCACGGCCTCCGACGCCGTCTTCGTCTTCTCCTCCGCCTCCGTCGGGTCGGTCGCGATCGGCGACCACCTGCGCATCACCGGCGAGGTGAGCGAGTACAACGGCCTGACCGAGCTCACCCCGACCTCGGCCGCGACCGTCGTGAAGCTCGACGCCGCCGCCGCGCCGGTCCCGGCCGCTGTCGCGCTCCCCCGCACCCCCGCCGAGCGCGAGGTGCTCGAGAGCATGCTGATCGCCCCGCAGGGCGCCTACACCGTCACCGACACCTTCGATCTGAACAGCTTCGGCTCGATCGGCCTCGCCGCCGGCACGTCCCCGCTGCTCACGCCGACCGAGGTCGCCCGCCCCGGCTCGCCGGAGCTCGCCGCCGTCGTCGCGGACAACGCCGCCCGCGCGATCACCCTCGACGACGGCGCCTCGATCAACTTCCTCGGCGCTGCCGCGAACAAGGCGATCCCGCTGCCCTACCTCACCCCGGCCGCGCCGATCCGCGTCGGTGCTCCGGCGACCTTCGCCCGCCCCGTCGTCCTCGACTACCGCAACGGCGGCTGGGCCTTCCAGCCCACCACGCAGCTGACCGTCGAGAACGCCGGCGACGTGCAGCCCGCGACCTTCGCGAACACCCGGACCGCGAAGCCCGAGGCCGTCGGCGGCGACCTGTCGATCGCGTCCTTCAACGTGCTCAACTACTTCTCCACCACCGGCGACTCGATCACCGGCTGCACCTTCTACACCGACCGTGACGGCGACCCCGTCACCGTCAA
Organism: Rathayibacter sp. AY1B6; assembly: GCF_002932755.1. Lineage (NCBI taxonomy): Bacteria > Bacillati > Actinomycetota > Actinomycetes > Micrococcales > Microbacteriaceae > Rathayibacter > Rathayibacter sp. AY1B6. The sequence goes on along the minus strand of NZ_PSWL01000009.1, from coordinate 68,097 downwards.
CAGCGGCTGCGACGCCCGCGGAGCGGCGAACGCCGACGACCTCGAGCGCCAGCAGGCCAAGATCGTGACCGCGATCAACACCCTCGGCGCGGGCGTCGTCTCGCTCGAGGAGATCGAGAACTCGGCCAAGTTCGGCAAGCCGCGCGACGAGGCCCTCGCCACCCTGACCGCCGCGCTCAACACGGCGGCCGGCTCCGAGGTCTGGGCCTACGTCCCCTCCCCCGCAGCGCTCCCCGCGCTCGCGGACGAGGACGTCATCCGCACCGCCTTCATCTACAAGAAGGCCGTCATCGAGCCGGTCGGCGAGTCCGTCGTGCTCAACGACACGGTGAACTTCTCGAACGCCCGCAAGCCCCTCGCCCAGGAGTTCCGCCTCCTCGGCGACAGCGCCAGCGAGTTCGTCGCGATCGTGAACCACTTCAAGTCGAAGGGCTCCGGATCCGGCGCGGACGCCGACCAGGGCGACGGCCAGGGCGCCTCGAACGCCTCGCGGGTGAAGCAGGCGACCGCCCTCGTCGCCTTCGCCGACCGCCTCCGCACCGAGAAGGCCACCGAGCTCGTCTACCTGCTGGGCGACTTCAACGCCTACTCGAAGGAGGACCCGGTGAAGGTGATCACCGACGCCGGCTACATCGACCAGGGCGCGAAGGACGGCAAGTACTCGTACTCGTTCGACGGCGCGGTCGGCTCGCTCGACCACGTGTTCGCCTCGCCCGCCGCCGACAGGACGGTCACCGGGGTCGACACCTGGAACATCAACAGCGGCGAGTCCGTGGCACTGGAGTACAGCCGCTACGACTACAACGCGACGATCTTCTACGACACCTCGGCGTTCCGCTCCAGCGACCACGACCCGGTCGTCGTCGGTCTCGACCTGCCCGAGACCCAGACGGACCCGGAGCCCGAGCCCGTCACGGTCATCGACGTCGCGACCACCGCCTCCACCAAGCGCCTCGCCGTCGTGCGGACGCTGACCGTGTCGGCGGTGAACAACGGACCGGAGACGGTCTCGATCGAGATCACGACCGCCTACGGCAGCAAGACGAAGAAGACGGTCAAGCCCGGCCAGTCGTTCACGGTGAAGACCGTGACCGTCTTCACGCCGATCAAGGCCGGAACGGCGACCATCGAGGTCACCGCGCCCGACGGCACCGAGCGCGTCTACAAGCAGGCGTACCGCGGCGCCTGATCCCGCGCGACCCCTGATCCCGACGAGCTCCGGCTCCTAGAGTTCGGGGATGCCCGAGGGAGACAGTGTGCACCGTCTCGCCGCCCGCCTCAGGCGGGCGGCGGACGGTCGCACCGTCCTCGAGGGCGAGCTGCGCTCCGGGGACGCGGCAGGCACCTCCCTCGCCGGGCTGCGGATCCTCGAGCACGACACCCACGGCAAGCACCTCCTCACCCGCTTCTCCGGCGGATCGACCCTGCACACCCACCTGCGGATGCAGGGCTCCTGGACCGTGACCGCTCCGCACCGAGCGGTCCCCCGCTCGGTGCAGAAGGACGTCCGCGTCCGCCTCCGCCTCGACGACGGCTCGACCGTCTGGGGCATCGACCTCCCGGTCGTCGAACTCCTCGCCACCCGCGACGAGCCGCGCGCCGTCGGGCACCTCGGTCCCGACCCGCTCCGCGCGGACTGGGACGCCGACGAGGCCGTCGCTCGCCTCTCCCGCCTCCCGGACCGGCCGGTCGTCGCCGCACTCCTCGACCAGCGCTGCCTCGCGGGCCTCGGCAACCTCTGGGCCAACGAGGTCTGCTTCCTCCGCGGCGCCTGGCCCTGGCGGCCGATCGGCTCCCTCGACGTCCGCGCCCTCGTAGCGACCGCGGCGAGAGGCCTCCGCGCCTCCGTCACGATCCCGGGGATGTTCCAGACCACCACCGGCGGCACCCGCCGCGGCGAGCGGCACTGGGTCGCCGGGCGGGCCGGGCGCCCGTGCCTGCGCTGCGGCACGACGGTGCTCGTCCGCGAGGAGGTCCGCGACGACCCCGAGCAGCGCCGCACCTGGTGGTGCCCGCACTGCCAGTCGGAGCGGGCGACCTCCGGCTGAAGCCCGCGTATCGCGGCGAACGGCCCCTGCGTAGGCTGGCCGCATGACGAACGAGTGGGGAACTCCGGATCCGTCCGCCCGGCGAGACCGGTCCGCGGAGGCCGTCCCGGCCGCCGCCTCCGGCGAGGTGGTGGAGCCCGCCCGCGTCGAGGACGCCGAGCGCGCTCTCGCCGTGCGGGAGGTCAAGCGGCGCCGCGACCTCCTGGGCTCGGTCGGCGGTTGGGCGAGCGTCTCGGCGATCACGACCGCCGTCTGGGTCGGCACGGGTGCCGACGGCTACTTCTGGCCGATCTGGCCGATGATCGGGATCGGGATCGGCGTCGTCGGCCAGGCCGTGTCGATCTGGGGTCCCGCCCGCAAGGAGATCACCGAGGCGGACATCGCCGCCGAGATGCAGCGCCGGGAGAAGCGCGGCCGCTGATCAGTCCAGGCGGCCGACCGAGGTGACGCGGACCACGGCAGCGCCCTGCTCGTCCGACTCGGCGAGGTCGACGGTCGCCGAGATCCCCCAGTCGTGGTCGCCGGCCGGATCGTCGAGGATCTGCCGCACGAGCCACTGCGTCGGCTCCTCCGTGACGAGCAGCATCTTCGGCCCCCGGGCGTCGGGCCCGATGCCGATGCTGTCGTGCTCGTCGTAGTAGTCGTCCAGAGCGGCGCCCCACGCGTCGGCGTCGAAGCCGGCGGCGGCGTCGAGCTCGCCGAGCGCCTCGTGGTCGTCGAGGGCGGCGAGGGTCACCCGGCGGAACATCTCGTTGCGCACCAGCACGCGGAAGGCTCGGTGGTTGGCGGTGAGGCGGCGCGGAGCGGGCGGCACGATCGCCTGGTCCGCCGCGTGGAGCGCCGGATTGACCAGCTCCTCCCACTCGTCGACCAGCGAGGAGTCGACCTGGCGCACGAGCTCGCCCAGCCACTCGATCAGATCGTGCAGCTCCTCGTTCTTGAGTTCGTCCGGGATGGTCTGGCGAGCCGCGCGGAACGCGTCCGACAGGTAGCGCAGCACCAGTCCCTCCGAGCGGGAGAGCTTGTAGAAGGCGGTGTACTCGCCGAAGGACATCGCCCGCTCGTACATGTCGCGCACGACCGACTTCGGCGAGAGCTCGAAGTCCTTCACCCACGGCTGCGCGGCGGTGTAGGTCTCGAACGTCGCCTCGAGGAGCTCCTCGAGCGGCTTGGGGTGCGTGACGGACTCGAGCAGCTCCATCCGCTCCTCGTACTCGATCCCCTCGGCCTTCATCGCGGCGACGGCCTCGCCGCGGGCCTGGAACTGCTGGGCCCCGAGGATCGGGCGCGGGTCGTCGAGGGTCGCCTCGAGCACCGAGATCACGTCGAGCGCGAAGCTCGGCGACTCCGGGTCGAGGACGTCGAACACGGCCAGCGCGAACGGCGAGAGCGGCTGGTTGAGCGCGAAGTTCGGCTGCAGGTCGACGGTCAGGCGGATGCGGGTCACGCCGTCGGCGCCGACGCTCTGCTCGACCACGCCCGCCTCCCGCAGCGTCCGGTAGATGCCCAGCGCCCGCCGGGCGATCTGCAGCTGCCGCTTCCACGGCTCGTGGTTGTCGAAGATCAGGGCGTGCACGTTCGCGTAGGCGTCGCCGCCGCGGGCGATCACGTTCAGCAGCATCGCCGAGGTGATCGTCATGTGCGAGGTCAGCGTCTCGGGCTCCGCGTCGACGAGCTTGCGGAAGCTCGGCTCCCCCCAGCTGACGAAGCCCTGCGGCGCGCGCTTGGCGACCCACTTCCTCCGCTTCTTCGGGTCGTCGCCCATCTTGTCGAGAGCCTTCCGGTTCTCGGACTCGTGCTCGGGAGCCTGCACGACCACGGTCCCGGCGGTGTCGTAGCCGGCGCGACCGGCGCGGCCGGCGATCTGGTGGAACTCGCGGGCCGAGAGCTGGCGCGTCCGGGTGCCGTCGTACTTGGTCAGCGCCGTGAGCAGAACGGTGCGGATGGGGACGTTGATGCCGACGCCGAGGGTGTCCGTGCCGCAGATCACGCGCAGCATGCCCTGCTGGGCGAGCTGCTCGACCAGCCGGCGGTACTTCGGCAGCATGCCGGCGTGGTGCACGCCGATCCCCAGGCGGAGCAGGCGGGAGAGGGTCTTGCCGAACGCGGTGGTGAACCGGAAGCCGCCGATCACCTCGGCGATGCGGTCGCGGTGCTCCCGGGTGGCGATGTTCGCGCTGGTGAGCGCCTGTGCGCGCTCGAGAGCGGCCGCCTGGGAGAAGTGCACGACGTAGACCGGCGACTGGTTCGTCGAGAGCAGCTCCTCGATGGAGTCGTGGATCGGCGCGATCTCGTAGAAGTAGTGCAGCGGCACCGGGCGCTCGACGCCGGTGACCCGGGCGGTCTCCCGCCCCGTGCGGCGGCTGAGGTCGGCGGCGAGCGCCGTCACGTCGCCGAGGGTGGCCGACATCAGCACGAACTGCACGTGCGGGAGGGTGAGCAGCGGCACCTGCCAGGCCCAGCCGCGCGCCGGGTCCGCGTAGAAGTGGAACTCGTCCATCACGACCTGGTCGACCGGGGTGTCCTCGCCGTGCCGGAGCGCCAGGTTCGCGAGGATCTCGGCCGTGCAGCAGATGATCGGCGCGTCGGCGTTCACCGAGGAGTCGCCGGTGACCATCCCGACGTTGGAGGCGCCGAAGACGTCGACCAGCGCGAAGAACTTCTCGGAGACGAGCGCCTTGATCGGCGCGGTGTAGAAGCTGCGGCGCCCGGAGGCGAGCGCCGCGGCGTGCGCGCCGATCGCGACGAGCGACTTGCCGGTGCCGGTGGGCGTCGAGAGGATCAGGTTCGCCCCGGAGGCGATCTCGAGCATGGACTCGTCCTGCGCCGGGTAGAGCGGGAGGCCGCGCGACTCCGCCCACTCGGTGAAGGCCAGGTAGACCGCGTCGTCGTCGACGCGCCCGTCCGCGTCGGGCGTCGGCATCCGGTCGAGCAGCGTCGAGGTCATCCCCCCATCCTCCCAGCCCGAGGCCCGCGAGTCGGTGACCGGGCCGCTACACCGCCGGAGCGAGAGCCCCGTCGACGAGTCCGACGACGCGGTCGGCGTCGGCCAGCACGGCGGGGTCGTGCGAGACGCAGACCACGGTCGCGCCGCGGTCCGCCTCCGCGCGCAGGACCGACCGGATCCGCTCCGCACTCGCCGAGTCGAGGCCGGTGGTGGGCTCGTCCAGGAGCAGCAGGTCAGCCCCGCGGGCGAGCCCCTGGGCGAGGAGCGCCCGCTGCCGCTGACCGCCGGAGAGCACCGCGAAGGGCTCCCGGGCGAGCGCGGCGATCTCCATCCGGTCGAGCGCGGTGGCGATCGCGTCCGCTGCGCGCGCGTCGCTGCGGCGGAGGCGGCCGAGCCGGCCCCAGGTCCCCACCGCCACCACGTCGCGCACCGTCACCGGGAGCCGGTCCGGGATCGACGCCCGCTGCGGCACGAAGGCGATCGCTCCGGTGACGTCCCGCGTGCCGGACGTCAGAGGACGCACTCCGGCGATCACCTCCAGCAGCGTCGACTTGCCGGCGCCGTTCGGCCCGGCGATCGCGGTGAGCGAGCCCGCGGCGACGTCGAGATCGACGCCCGCGAGAGCGCGGTGGGAGCCGAAGTCGACGTGCGCGCCTCGGAGGCGGACAGGGGGCGCGGGCAGGGGTGGGACGTCCATCCCGACGAGCGTACACGGATGATAACCGTTCTCATTATCGTGTACGGTCGGACACCATGCTCAGCCTCCTCGCCGGAATCCTCGAGCCGTTCGCTCTCGACTTCCTCCAGCGCGCCCTCCTCGGCGGCGTCCTCGTCGCGGTCCTCTGCGGCGTCGTCGGCACCTGGGTGGTCCTCCGCGGGATGGCCTTCCTCGGCGAGGCGCTCGCCCACGGGATGCTCCCCGGCGTCGCCCTCGCGACGGTGCTCGGCGCTCCCGTCCTCGTGGGCGGCGCGGCCAGTGCGGTGCTGATGAGCCTCGGCATCGCGGCCCTGCAGCGGCGCGGACGCCTGTCCTACGACACCAGCATCGGCCTGCTCTTCGTCGCCATGCTGGCGCTGGGCGTCATCGTCGTCTCGCACTCGGGCAGCTTCGCCACGGACGCGACCTCGATCCTCTTCGGCGACATCCTCGCGATCACCCCCGTCGACATCGGGCTGCTCGCCGCCGCCGCCGGAGCCGGCCTCCTCGTCGCAGCGGCCTTCCACCGCCCGCTCGTCGCCCTGGCACTGGATCCGCGCATCGCCGCGGTGCTCGGCCTCGGTCCGCGCTCGGCTCAGGCCGCGCTGGTCGGCCTGGTGACCCTCGCCGTCGTCGCCTCCTACCAGGCGGTCGGCTCGCTCCTCGTCGTCGGACTGCTGCTGGCCCCCGCGGTCGCCGCCGGGCACTGGACCACCCGCATCCCGACCCGGATGCTGCTCGCGTCAGTCCTCGGCGCGGCCTCCGTGCTCGTCGGCCTGCTCGTCTCCTGGCACGCGGCGACGGCCGCGGGCGCCTCGGTCGCCGGCTCGGCCGTCGCGGTCGCCGCCGTGTCCTGGGCGGTCCGCTCGGCCGCGTCGGCTCTCGCGTCCCGGTCGGACCCTCGGCCGGTCGCCGCATGAGACCTCCCCGGCACCGCCCCTCCCCCGCTCCCTCTCGAAAGGACTCCGTGCACTCCCGAACCACCGCCACCGCCCTCCTGGGCGCTCTCGCGCTCGGCCTGGCCGCCTGCTCGACCGACGCCTCCGCGCCGGCCGCTGACGACACGGGCTCCGGGCACGGCGCCGTCGCGAACGCCGCCGAGCTCGCCGAGCCGAGACTCGGGCTGACCACGATCGATCCCACCGGCGCCGTGTCGCACCTCGACCTCCTCGACGAGACGGTCACCGGCCTCGGCACCATCGGCGCCCCGAGCGCGATGACGACCGACGGCCGCTACCTCTTCGCGCAGACCGACGCGGGCGTCGAGATCGTCGACAGCGGCGTGTGGACCTGGGACCACGTCGACCACTTCCACTACTACCGCGCGGACCCCCGCCTGATCGGCACGGTCGAGGGCTCCGGGACGGCCGTCGTCGCCACGACGAACCTCTCGACCACCGGCGGCACCGGACTCTTCTTCCCCGACTCCGGCGAGGCGGTCCTACTCGACACCGAGGCGCTGTCGACGGGCGCGATCGTCGAGCGGTTCCGGAAGGACCTCGAGCCCGGACCGGGGATGGTCGTGCCCGTCGGCTCCTCCGCGCTGGTGACCGAGGGCTCCGGCCCCGCGGCGGCCGTCGCCGGCTACGACTCGGACGGCGAGTTCACGGGCCTCCGCGAAGGCTGCCCCGACCCCGCCGGGACGATCACGACCCGCGTCGGCGCCGTCGTCGGCTGCTCCGACGGCGCGCTCCTGGCGTCGATCGAGGGCGAGGAGCTCGTCGTCGAGCGGATCCCCTACCCCGCCGGCACCACCGCACCACCCGCCACGTCGTTCGACAACCGCGAGGGCCGCCCCACGGTCGCCGGTCTCGCCGGCGACGCGGGCATCTGGCTCCTCGACACCCGGGAGCGCTCGTGGACCCTCCTCCCCTCTCCCGCACCGCTCGCGCAGGTCACCGCGGTCGACGACGCGGACGAGACCGTCCTCGCCCTCGCCGCCGACGGACGCGTCCTGGTGCTCGACGGCTCCGACGGCGCGGTCCTCGCCGAGACCGCGCCCCTCGTCGCGGACACGACCGCGGACGGCTCGCGGCCCGTCCTGATCGCCGATCAGCAGCGGGCCTACGTCAGCGCGCCCGCCGAGCGGAGGCTGCACGAGATCGACTACGCGGACGGCGCCCGCCTCGCCCGCACCTTCGAGACCGCCTCCGAGCCGGCCTTCACGGCGGAGACGGGCCGATGAGGCGCCGCTGGGCGCTCGCGTCCGCCGCGGCGGTCCTGCTCCTGTCGGGCTGCACCGCCGCGGAGGAGGACGACCGGCCGCTCGTCATCGTCTCCACCAACATCCTCGGCGACGTCGTGGGCGAGCTCGTCGGCGACGAGGCGCAGGTCGTCACGTTGATGAAGCCGGACGCCGACCCGCACTCCTTCGAGATCTCGGCGCAGGAGGCGGCGCGCCTGCGCTCCGCCGACCTCGTCGTCTCGAACGGGCTCGGACTCGAGGAGGGCCTGCAGCAGCACCTCGACGAGGCCTCGGGAGAGGACGTTCCCGCGTTCGTCGCCGGCGACGCCGTCGACGTCCTCGACTACGGCGAGGGCGACGCGGAGGGGAGCCCGGACTCGCACTTCTGGACGGACCCCGGCCGGATGATCGACGTCGTCGACTCCCTCGGGCCCGTGCTCGCCGCGCTCGACGGCGTCGATCCGGCCGCCGTCCGGGACCGGACGGACGGCTACCGCGCCGAGCTCGAGCGGCTCGACTCCGAAATGGCCGCCGCGTTCGCCGCGATCCCCGCCGAGCGCCGCGCCCTCGTCACCAACCACCACGTCTTCGGGTACCTCGCCGAGCGCTTCGACTTCGACGTCGTCGGCGCCGTCATCCCCGGAGGCACGACCCTCGCGGCGCCGTCCGCCTCCGACCTCGCCGACCTCGTCGACGCGGTCGAGCGGACCGGCGTCCCCACGATCTTCGCGGAGTCCTCGTCTCCCGACCGCCTGGTCCAGGCGCTCGCGAGCGAGGCCGACATCCGCGTCGAGGTGGTCGAGCTGTTCACGGAGTCCCTGACGGGGCCCGAGGGCGGCGCTCCCGACTACCTCGCCATGATGCGCGTCAACACGCAGCGCATCGCCACCGGGCTCTCCCCGTGAGCCCTCCGATCCACCACCAGGAAGAAGAAGCACCCATGCAGAACACCCACGTCCGGCAGGCGGGCCTCGGCCTGATCGCCGCCTGCTCGATCACGGTCCTCGCGGCCTGCTCGTCGAGCTCGACCCCCGCCGCCGAGTCGTCGGCGTCCACCGCACCGGCCACCGAGGCCGCGGCGTCCACCGGAGCCCGCGTCGCCGTCGCCTACGAGGGCGGCGTCCTCGTCCTCGACGGCGAGACCCTCGAGACCGTCGCGGACCTGGACTCCGAGGAGTTCACCCGCCTCAACCCCGCCGGCGACGGCCGCCACGTCCTGGTCACCGTGAGCGACGGGTTCCAGCTCCTCGACACCGCCGCCGGCACCGGCGGTGAGCCGGAGCTGACGGACATCGTCTTCCCCGCGGACACCCCGGGCCACGTCGTCCGGCACGCCGGGAGGACCGTCCTCTACGCCGACGGCACGAGCGACACGACCGTCCTCGAGACCGCCGACCTGGCGGCCTCGGACGGGATGCCCGCGACCGAGACCATCCCGGGAGTCGAGGCGCACCACGGCGTCTCGATCGTCCTCGAGGACGGCACCCTCCTCACCACGGTCGGCGACGCCGACGGGCGCACCGGCATCGAGGTGCGCGACGCCTCCGGCGCCGTGACGGCCACGAACGACCAGTGCCCCGGAGTCCACGGAGAGGGCACGGCCGAGAACGAGGTCGTCGTCTTCGGCTGCGAGAACGGCGCCCTGGTCTACGACGACGGCGAGATCACCAAGCTCGAGGCGCCGGACCAGCCGTACGGCCGCACGGGCAACGCCTGGGTCAGCGAGACCAGCCCGATCATCGTCGGCGATTACAAGGACGACCGCGACGCCGAGGGCTACCTCCTGCACCGCGTCGCCCTGATCGACACCGAGGCGAAGACCCTGGACGTCGTCGACCTGCCCGAGGGCGTCGAGTACACCTTCCGCGGCGTCGCCCGCGGCCCCGACGACCTGGCGTACATGATCGCCTCCGACGGCGCGATCCACGTCCTCGACCCGGAGACCGGCGAGCCGACCGCCTCCTACCCCGTCGTCGACGCCTGGGAGAGCCCGGTCGAGTGGCAGGACCCTCACCCCGCGATCGCCGTCGCCGGAGACGTCGCCTACGTGACCGACCCGGCCGCCGACAGCATCCACGCCGTCGACCTCACCACCGGAGAGGTCGTCGCCACGGGCGAGCTCGACGTCACGCCGAACGAGATCGCCGTCGCCGCGAGCTGACGACCGGCGCGGAGGAGGGGCGAGGGGCCGTGGGCTCCGCGCCCCTCCTGTTCACCTGCGGGGTGCAGGATCTCGGCATGACGACCGACTTCGATCTCGACCAGGTGGTGCGCGACGTGACCGCGAACGTGCGCAAGAAGTTCCCCGACCACTCCGAGGAGCAGGTCGCGCCGCTCGTGCGCGAGGAGCTCGCGGGGCTGCAGGACCGGCCCGTGCAGGACTACCTGACGGTCCTCACGGAGCGGGCGGTCAAGCGCCGCCTCAAGCGCGAGGCGCGCGGAGAGTAGCCCGGATCAGGCGAGCGCCCGCTCGATCGACGCCCGCAGCACCGGAGCCGGCCGGAGAGCGCCCGCCTCCTCCGCCTCGAGGAGCGCCTGCGCGTCCGCCGGGCTGTGCTCGCGGTACCAGCGGTCGACCGGGACGCCGTGCGCCGGCCGGCTCAGCACCTCGACGGCATCGCCCGCCTCCACCGATCCGCGGTGCAGCACCCGCAGGTACGCGCCCGTACGCCCCTCGTCCGCGAAGCGCTTGACCCACTGAGGCTCTCCGAGGGCCCGTTGGAACGTCGCGCACGGCGTCCGCGGCATCGTCACCTCGACCTCGACCGCCGCGCCGATCCGCCAGCGCTCGCCGATCACGGCGCCGCTCACGTCGAGGCCCTCGATCCGCAGGTTCTCGCCGAACATCCCCGCCGCCACCGGCCGACCCAGTCGCTCCGCCCACCAGAGCGCGTCCTCGTCGGAGTAGGCGTAGAGCGCCTTGTCGAGGCCGCCGTGGTGCGCGCGATCGGCCTGCACATCGCCGTAGAGGCCCAGATCGCGCACGCCGACAGGACCCTCGACCGGCCGCTTGTCGATCGCGGTCACGCCGACCGTGCCGGAGTCGGGCAGGAGGCGGGCGACGCGGCACACGGCGAGCAGGCGGGGCATGCCGCCATGGTGCCAGCACTAGGCTCGCCGCGTGCGCGACGCGACCGCTTCTCCCCGGCTCGACCCCCTCCTCCTCGACGGCCTCGCCGAGGGGTACGCCGGGGACACGGGCGCCCGGGAGCACGCCGAAGGACTGCGCTTCGCCGGCACCGACCTCACCGGCGCCGATCTCACCGCGGCCTCCTTCAGCGAGTGCGTGCTGGAGGGAGTGGTCCTGGGCGGCGCCCAGCTGCGGGCCGCGTCGATCGCGGAGTCGCGGCTGGAGCGGCTGGACGTCCCCGGGCTCTCGGCGCCGCGGAGCCGGCTCCGATCCGTCGAGCTGCTCGCCTCGCGGCTGGGCTCGGCCGAGCTCTACGAGAGCACCTGGGAGCAGGTGCGCGTGGCCGACTGCAAGCTCGGCTACCTGAACCTCCGCGGCGCCGCGGTGCGCGACGTGCTGCTCGAGCGCTGCACGATCGACGAGCTCGACCTGGCGGGTGCGACCGGCACGCGGCTGCGCCTGGTCGACTGCGACGTCCGCTCGCTCGATCTCTCCCGGGCACGGATCGAGCACCTCGATCTGCGCGGTGCCGGGCTGCACGTGCTCACCGGGCTCGACGGCCTCCGCGGAGCCACCCTCTCGGAGCTGCAGCTCAGCCTCCTGCTGCCGCTGTTCGCGGAGCACTTCGGGGTGCGGGTGGGCTGAGCCGCCGGTCCGCCTAGCCCCGGTCCGGCCGGCGCCGGCGCGCGATCAGCCGCGTCAGAGCGCGGCGGCCGAGGAGGAACACGGCCAGCACGACGGCCGTCACGATCACGAAGCTCCACTGCACGCCCTGCCCGGAGGCGATCCTCAGGAGCATCCCGCCGGCGACGGTCACCGCCCAGACGACGAGCCCGGCGGGCACGATCCGGTCCGGCGCGCGCCACGAGCGCGTGACGACCCAGCCGAGCAGCAGCGCCGCCAGGAACGGCCAGAGCGTGGTGAGCAGGCCGATCAGCGCCGACCCCTCGTCGTGGCTCCCGCGGCCGATCAGCACGAAGACCAGGACGAGCGCGGCGTCGAGGGCGAGGCCGAGCCCCGCGTGCCGGGTCATGCGGGCTCCGTCACGAAGTCGATGAGCTGCTCGACCCGGCCCAGGAGCGCCGGCTCCAGGTCCTGGAAGGTGCGGACCCGGCCGAGGATGCGCTGCCAGGCGCGCGCGATGTCGGCCTGCTCCTCGTGCGGCCAGCCGAGCGCCTCGCAGATCCCGTGCTTCCACTCGGTTCCGCGAGGGATCTCGGGCCAGCGCTCCAGGCCGATCCGGCCGGGCTTCACGGCCTGCCAGACGTCGATGTAGGGGTGGCCGACGACGAGGACGTGGGCGCCGTGCGGACCGGCGGCGACCTGTTCGGCGATCCGCGACTCCTTCGAGCCGCGCACCAGGTGGTCGACGAGCACGCCGATGCGGCGCCCCGGACCGGGCCGGAACTCTCGCACCAGCTCGTCGAGGTTGTCGACGCCCTCGATGTACTCGACGACGACGCCCTCGACCCGCAGGTCGTGGCCCCAGACCTTCTCGACCAGCTCGGCGTCGTGCCGGCCCTCGACGTAGATGCGGCTGGGCAGGGCGACCCGTGCCTTCGCGTCGGCGACGTGGAAGGAGCCGGAGGCGGAGCGCGCGCGACCGAGGCCGGCGTCGCGCTTCAGCCCGGGCGCCTTGAGCGACACCGGCTTCCCCTCGAGGAGGAACCCGGGCCCCAGCGGGAACACGCGGACCTTGCCGAACCGGTCCTCCAGCCGCACCATCCGCAGCTCCACTCCGAGCACGGCGCCCACGAAGCCGGAGGCGACCTCCTCGACCACCAGATCGCGCTCGGCCTCGACCACCGCCACCTCGACCCTGCCGCGGGCGCGCCAGTCGCCGGCGAGCACGTCCTGCCCGTACCTGTCCTCGTCCATCGCACCGAGGGTAGCCGGAGGCGCGCGGGGCGCCGCGCGGACACGGCGCATGCACCTCTGCTTACATGAGCAGATGACCGAGGACCTCGAACCCGCCGCCGAGCTCTTCAAAGTGCTGTCCTCCTCCTCCCGGCTGCGCCTGCTCCGGGCCCTCGCCGAGGAGACGTCGACGGTCGGGCGGCTGGCCGAGGTGACCGGGCTCTCGCAGCCGCTGGTCTCGCAGCACCTGCGGATGCTCCGCACCGCCGGGCTGGTCGCGGTCGAGCGCGTGGGCCGCGAGGCGCACTACTCCGTCGCCGACACCCACGTCACGCACATCGTCGACGACGCTGTCCGGCACGCCCTGGAGGGGTGACCTCCGTCCTTGCCGGGAACGATGATCGCTCTCGATCAGGCGCATCCATTGCAATGCGTTTATGGATCTGGTCGACTGGAGCCCGTCGCGTCCGCGGCCCCCGCATCCGGAAAGGCAGCACCATGAGCACCACCGATCTCCACGCCGAGCACCCCGTCACCGAGCACGAGCACGGCGAGGGCTGCGGCCACCCGGCCGTGCAGCACGAGGACCACGTCGACTACGTCCACGGCACGCACCACCACGCCCTGCACGGCGACCACTACGACGAGCACGAGTCGGAGGCCGAGCACTCGACCGCCGACCACGAGCACGGCGACGCCTGCGGGCACGAGACCGTGCAGCACGACGACCACGTCGACTTCGTCCACGACGGCCACAAGCACGCCGCTCACGCCGGCCACTACGACGAGCACTGAGGCCGTGCGCGACGGGAGGGCTCGCACCCTCCCGTCGGCGCTCAGCCCTGACGGGCCTTGAAGCGCGGGTTCAGCTTGTTGATCACGAAGACGCGGCCGCGGCGGCGGACCACCTGCGAGCCGGGCTGCGCCTTCATCGACCTGAGGGAGTTGCGGACCTTCACGGATGCTCCTGTCGTTAATGAGAACTGTTATCGATAGAGTAGCGGCCCATGGAGCCCCACCACCCCGCACCCCCCGTCCTCGCCGTCACCCTCGTCAGCGCGACCGACCCCCGCGACGCCCGGCGGACCGCCGCACTCCTCGCCGGCAGGCCCGAGTCCCGGATCGACCTCGAGGTCGATCCGCCCGGCGCCGACGGTCCCGCTCTCGCCGAGGAGCTCCACCGGCGCCTCGCGGCCGACGCCGACGACGGCCACCGCGGTCACACGGTCGTCGCCCTCGATGGCCAGGCCGACCCGCTCGAGATCGGACTCGTGCTCGAGCACCTCTGCGCGCAGCGGCATCCCGCCGACACCCGCATCGCGATCCTCGACGTGGTCGCCGTGACGTCGACGGAGGAGATCCTGCGCGTGCTCTGCGGCGGCGCGGGCCCCTCCTTCGACTCGGCGGAGCGCCTCGCCGCCCGCCTGGAGTTCTCGAGCCTCATCGCCCTCGCCGAGCCCCGCTCCGAGAGCGACCCCGAGCGGACCGCACTCGTCCGCGACCTCCTGCGAGCACTCGCCCCCACCGCCGATCTCCTCCCCGCCGGTGAGCTCCCGGCGGCGCCACGGAGGCTCCACCCCCGGCGCGCGCACGCGATCGCCTCCTCGATGGGCTGGCAGTGCGCCCTCAACGGGACCTCGCGGGGCCGCGCCTCGGGCACGACCGTCGAGGAGTTCGTGTTCCGCGATCCGCTGCCCTTCCACCCCGGCCGCCTGAGCACGGCGGTCCACGGGGAGCTGGTGGCGGAGAAGGTGGGCCGCATCCTCCGCTCCCGCGGCCTGGTGCGCCTGGCGACGCGCGCCGACCGGGTCGGCTCGTGGTCGGTCGCCGGCGACGTGCTGACGCTGGACCCGACCAGCCTGCTCAGCTGGGACGAGGACGCGCCTCTCGGCCAGGAGCTCGCCTTCTTCGGGACCGGCCTGGACACCGGGAGGCTGACCGCCGTCCTGCAGAGCTGCCTGCTCACCCCCGAGGAGCTGCTGGCCGGCCCGGCCGCCTGGGCGGAGTACGCGGACCCGTTCCCGCGCTGGGTGGACGAGCACCGGAACTGAACCGAGCGCCCTCCGTCGCGCGGGACTCGACGAGAGCGACCCGCCAAGGACACCATTAGGCGAATGGTCCTCCGAACGCGCCATCGGACTTCTGGAACCCGCCCGATCATTGATGATCTGCGATAACCCTGCAATTGTGACTGGTGTCAAAGATGACGTTGAAAGAAGGAGATGTTCTTGCCAGGCACCAGAAGATCGGTTCGAGCGTTGCTCATGGGCACCGTACTTGCTTTCACTTCATTGGTCGCGACACCTGCGACGGCCGATCCGGGAGTCGTCACAGCGACCCGAACAGCAGAATCGACAATGCAATCTTTCGGCTTGCTCACGCCTATCGCCGCCTCCAGTGAACGCGCCGCTCGACTAAGCTCCGAATCAGAGCACCTGGAGCCGAGCGGCTCCCTCTCGACGAAGTCCGGCCTCACGGTCGAATACAGGAACCACAGCGTCGGCATCACTCCAGGAACCGCTGTCCGATCGGCGAGCGTCGGGCCTTGAGGCGCGCTCGTCTACAACATGAGCGACTCCTACGATTACGCGTTCACAGGGGCAGGCCATGTTCTCAATGCGGGCTTTGCTCTCATCAAGGACCAGGCAGCCCCATCTGATTACAGATTCGACGTGACCGTGGATGGAGAACCCGCCATCCTCGAGTTCATCGACCACTCGGTTGCGGTGAAGGATTCACACGGACGGACCGTCAACTTCATAAATCCGGCCTGGGCCTCAGATTCCACCGGCGCTCCTGTCAGGACCAGTTTCTCGATCGACGGCGGCACGCTGGTGCAGAGAGTGCATCACACGGGCGCATCCTATCCCGTGGTCGCCGACCCCAGCCTCGCCTGTGACATCGCATTCTGTACAATCATGCTCAACAGAACCGAGACGAAAACCGCGTCGCAATCTACCGCAGCAGCGGCAGGATTACTGTGCGGATCAATGACGGCCGCATTCGCCCCCCTCGGAGCGGTGTGCGGCGCTTACGGCGCCGTATTCCACGTCGCCGCAGTTCAAGCGAACAACTCTGGCCAGTGCCTCGGCGCACGCTACCTCACTATAGGTGGCTCTCTGCACCCGGTCATCCAGCGCTGTTAGAGCGCGCGAAGAACAGCGAAGGAGATTCAATGGCCTCTGATCACGATCTCAGTCGGGCGATGCGCCGAGAATTGCGCAATCCCATCCTTGGAGGATTGGCGCTTCTGCTGTTCGGCGGTACAGCGGTTCTATTGCTTCTGTTCTGGTTCACCGATGCACGCGCCGTTCTCACGCCCTTCGTCGGGCCTGGAACGGGACTGGTCCTCACTGCTTTCACCGTGGAGGTAGCTCGACGCGCTAGGAGGCGCATGCGCGCGGAGGAGCGGGAGAGCTGACCTCGGAGCCTCGATCGACGGAGATTCTCGTTGCGCCATTGAGCGGCGAAAATCTCCGTCGCCGGTGGAGGACATTCCGTGTCTGACCAGCCCGGCCGGTATACGCCAACCGGAGTCGAACGATCGGACTATCCAATTTGGGATGCAACCGACATCTACGGCAAACGAAGAGTGATCGACGGAGGGGACGCAGCGCGGCCGTCCACCGTGCGGAGACGACGGACGACCGCCGCGCCGACGGGCTCCGGGACGCACGGAGCCGACCGTGCGCCGGGAGTGTGACGCGCGGAGGCTCCCGCCGGGCGGCGGGTGGGTAGGCTGACCGGACAGCACGTGCTCCGGGGTCGGTGGGAATTCCGAACCGGCGGTCACAGTCCGCGAGCCGCAGCCCCTCGAGAGGGGCGGCGGTTGACCTGGTGGAACTCCAGGACCGACGGTGAAAGTCCGGAGGAGAGGCAGCACGAGCGTCGCGCATCACCGCGCGATGCTGAGCGACGGTGCCCGCGCACATCGCTCGAGACCCCGGAGTTCGGCGACGAACGGAAGAACCGGGAATGACGATCGACTACGAGCACGCGATGCGCCGGGCGCTGGCGCTCGCCGAGCGCGGGCCCGCCCGCGGACCCAACCCGCGCGTGGGCTGCGTGATCCTCGCGCCCGACGGCACCGTCCTCGGCGAGGGCTGGCACCACGGAGCCGGCACCGCGCACGCCGAGGTCGACGCGCTCTCGCACGTCGCACCGGGCGCCGCCGAGGGCGCCACGGCCGTCGTCTCCCTCGAGCCGTGCGACCACACCGGGCGCACGGGTCCCTGCAGCCGCGCCCTGATCGAGGCGGGCGTCTCGCGCGTCGTCTACGCCGTGCCCGATCCGGGCGAGCGCTCGGCGGGCGGCGGGCGCACCCTCCGCGAGGCCGGCGTCGAGGTGATCGAGGGCGTGCTCGCCGAGGAGGGCGAGCAGTTCCTCCACCCGTGGCTCACCGCGACCCGCCTGCACCGCCCCTTCGTCACGCTCAAGTGGGCCTCGACCCTCGACGGCCGCACCGCGGCGGCGGACGGCAGCAGCCGCTGGATCACCGGAGCGGCGGCCCGCCAGCGCGTGCACGAGCAGCGCGCCGCGCACGACGCGATCCTCGTCGGCACCGGCACCGTCCTGGCCGACGACCCCGCCCTCACCGCCCGCGGCGACGGAGGCGAGCTCCTCGCCCACCAGCCGGTCCCCGTCGTCGTCGGCACCCGCTCCGTGCCGTCCGGCGCCCGCCTCCACGAGCACCCCCGCGCCGTGATGGTCGAGCGCACGCACGACCTCACCGCGGTCCTCGCGCACCTGTACTCCGCCGAGATCCGCAGCGTCTACGTCGAGGCCGGGCCGACCCTCGCCTCCGCGCTCGTCGCCGCGGGGCTGGTCGACGAGTACCTCGTGTTCCTCGCGCCCGCACTCCTCGGCGGCCCCCGCCTCGCGCTCGGCGACCTCGGCGTGGAGAGCATCGGCGAGGCCCGGCGACTCTCCCTCCGCTCGGTCGAGATCCTCGGCGACGACCTCCTCGTGACCGCGCGCCCCGACGTCCTCCCCGCGGGCGGTGCCGGCACTCCGGCCCGCCTCCCCCACGCCCTGCAGATGGAGACCCACTGATGTTCACCGGAATCATCGAGGAGAAGGGCGTCGTGACGGCCGTCGAGGCGGGCGCCGACGCGATCCGCCTCAGCATCCGCGGTCCCCTCGCCGTCGAAGGCGTGCGGCACGGCGACTCGATCGCGGTCTCGGGCGTCTGCCTCACCGTCGTCGAGCACACCGACGACGGGTTCACCGCCGACGTCATGGCGCAGACCCTGCGGATGTCGACCCTCGACGGCGTGAGCGTCGGCGACCCCGTCAACCTCGAGCGCGCCGCGCTGGTCGGCGACCGGCTCGGCGGCCACATCGTCCAGGGTCACATCGACGGCACGGCGACCCTCCTCTCCATCGCCCCGGGCGAGGCCTGGCGGGTGCTGCGGTTCTCGCTGCCGATCGGCATCGCTCCGCTCGTCGTCGACAAGGGCTCGATCGCGGTGGACGGCGTCTCGCTGACCGTCTCGGCGATCAGCCCCGCCGCCGAGCCGGAGCAGTGGTTCGAGGTCTCGCTGATCCCCGAGACGCTCGCCGTCACCACGCTGGGCGCGCGCGCGATCGGCGATCAGGTCAACATCGAGACCGACGTCCTGGCCCGCCACGTCGAGCGGATGCTCGCGCTGCGCTCGATCGCGGAGGCCCGCTCATGAGCCTCGCCACCATCCCCGAGGCCGTCGAGGCGCTGCGCGCCGGGCGCCCGATCATCGTCGCGGACGACGAGGGCCGCGAGAACGAGGGCGACGTCATCGTCTCGGCCCAGCTCGCCAGCCAGGAGACGATCGCCTGGATGGTCCGCCACTCCTCCGGGTTCATCTGCGCGCCGATGACCAACGAGATCGCCGACCGCCTCGCCCTGCCGCTGATGGTGGTCGAGAACGAGGACCCGCGCGGCACCGCCTACACGCTGTCCGTCGACGCGGCCGACCGGCTCTCCACCGGCATCAGCGCCTCCGACCGCGCGCACACCCTCCGCGTGCTGGCCGACCCCGAGGCGACCCCCTCCCGCCTGAACCGCCCCGGCCACATCCTGCCGCTGCGCGCCGTCGACGGCGGCGTGCGCGAGCGCGACGGGCACACGGAGGCGGCCGTCGACCTGATGAAGCTCGCCGGCCTCTACCCCGTGGGCGCGATCTCCGAGATCGTCGCCGAGGACGGGGAGATGATGCGGCTGCCGGGGCTGATCGCCCTCGGCGAGCGCGAGGGCGTGCCGGTCACCACGGTCGCGGCCCTCATCGCGTACCTGCAGGAGTTCCACTGCGACACCGAGGTGCCCGTGGCCGTCGCGGTCCCGGAGAGCGCGCGGGTGAGCTTCGAGGTCGAGACCACGGTGCCGACCACGCACGGCCCGTTCCGGATCCGCGCCTACCGCGATCGGCAGACCGGAGCGGATCACGTCGCGATCCTCGCGGGAGAGGTCGCCGCGGGGCGGCCCGCCCTGGTGCGCGTGCACTCCGAGTGCCTGACCGGAGAGGCGTTCGGCTCGCTGAAGTGCGAGTGCGGACCCCAGCTCGACGCCGCGCTCGACACGATCCAGCGCGACGGAGGCGTCGTCGTCTACCTCCGCGGACACGAGGGACGGGGCATCGGCCTGGTCAACAAGCTGCGCGCCTACCGCCTGCAGGAGGACGGCCTCGACACCCTCGACGCCAACCTCGCGCTCGGACTCCCCGCCGATGCGCGCGACTACGGAGCGGCCGTCGGCATCCTCGAGGACCTCGGCCTCACCGAGGTGCGCCTGCTCACCAACAACCCCGAGAAGGTCCGCCAGCTCACCGATCGCGGCATCGTCGTCGCGGAGCGCGTGCCGCTCGTGGTCGGCGTCGGCGCCTTCAACGAGGGCTACCTCGAGACCAAGCGCGACCGCATGGGCCACGCTTTCGACAGCGTCCTCGACCACGACCCCCTCGATGCCGGGATCTCCGGCCTCGCCCTCGACGCCGGGATCGCCGGCGCCACCACGAAGGAGTAGCAATGGCCGGTAGCGGCGCCCCCACCACCTCCCCTCTCGACGGCGCGGGACTGCGCGTCGTCGTCATCGCGGGGACCTGGCACGAGCAGATCAGCGACGGCCTGATCGCCGGAGCGAGCCGAGCCCTCGACGAGGCCGGAGCGTCCTGGTCCCTCGTGCGCGTGCCCGGCTCGTTCGAGCTGCCCGTCGCCTCGAAGGCGGCCCTGGAGGCGGGGGCGGACGCGGTCGTCGCCCTCGGCGTGATCATCCGCGGCGGCACCCCGCACTTCGAGTACGTCTCGGACGCCGCCACCTCCGGGCTCACCACCGTCTCGATCCTGACCGGCAAGCCGGTCGGCTTCGGCGTGCTCACCCTCGACACCGAGCAGCAGGGCATCGACCGCGCGGGTCTTCCCGGCTCGAAGGAGGACAAGGGGCGCGAGGCGGCCGAGGCGGCGGTCTCGACCGCTCTGCTCCTCCGCTCCCTGCGCAGCTGAACCACTGCGGGCGGCCCCCGTCCTGGGGCCGCCCGCACACGAACCTGGGAGAACACGGAGTAAAGTGGACGGGTCGTCACGAGCGACGCCTCTCTCCTCCCCCTCGCCCCAGCGGCCCGCGACGCCCGATCGACGCCCCGCCCCGCCGGCTCGGGGGGAGCCGCCGTCCACACGGAGCCCCTCCCTCATGTCTTCTCCCGCCGTCTCCGACGCGCCAGCAGCCGCCCCGCAGAACTCCCGCGGCCGCGTCATCCTCGCCAGCCTCATCGGCACGTCGATCGAGTTCTACGACTTCTACGCCTACGCGACCGCCGCGGTCCTGGTCTTCCCGTCGCTCTTCTTCGTCAACGAGGATCCGGCCACGGCCCTCCTCGCCTCCTTCGCCGTCTTCGGCGTCGCGTTCATCGCGCGCCCGATCGGGTCGATCATCTTCGGCCACTTCGGCGACCGCGTCGGCCGCAAGGGCACTCTCGTCGCGTCGCTGCTCACGATGGGCGTCGCGACCTTCCTGATCGGCTGCCTGCCCACCGCGCTCACGCCCGGCTGGGAGTTCCTCGCTCCGTTCCTGCTCGTCGTGATGCGCTTCTGCCAGGGCCTCGGCCTCGGCGGCGAGTGGTCCGGAGCCGCGCTGCTCGCGACCGAGAACGCGCCGGCCGGCAAGCGCGCCATCTACGGCACCTTCCCGCAGCTGGGCGCGCCGATCGGCTTCATCGTCGCCAACGTCCTGTTCCTGGTGCTGGCGAGCACGATGAGCGACGAGACGTTCGCCGCCTGGGGCTGGCGCGTGCCGTTCCTGGCGAGCGCCGTGCTCGTGATCATCGGCCTCTACGTGCGGTTCAAGCTCGTCGAGACGCCCGCGTTCCAGAAGGTCGTCGAGAAGGGCGAGGTCGCCAAGCTGCCCCTCGCCCGCGTCTTCGTCACCAGCTGGCGCCCGCTCATCCTGGGCACCTTCATCATGCTGGCGACCTACGTGCTCTTCTACCTGATGACCACGTTCACGCTCACCTACGGCACGTCGCCCGTCGACGGCGCCGTCCCGGGCCTCGGCTACACGCGCAACGACTTCCTCGTCATGCTGATCGTCGGCGTCGTGTTCTTCGGGATCTTCACCCTCGTCTCCGGCCCGCTCGCCGAGCGCTTCGGCCGCCGGCGCACGCTGCTCGTGGTGACCGCGGCGATCCTCGTGTTCGGCCTGCTCTTCGTGCCGCTGTTCAGCGCCGGCTTCGCGGGCGTCATGGCGGTGCTGATCCTCGGCTTCACGCTGATGGGCCTGACCTTCGGCCCGATGGGCGCCGTCCTCCCCGAGCTGTTCCCGACCAACGTCCGCTACACCGGCTCGGCGATGGCCTACAACCTCGCGTCGATCCTCGGAGCGGCGCTCGCGCCGATCATCGCGGTCGCGCTGTGGAGGGCGGCGGGCGGCAGCACCGTGCTGGTCGGCCTGTACCTCAGCGCCGCGGCCGTGCTGACGCTGATCGCGCTCCTGCTCTCGAAGGAGACGAAGAACGCGTCGTACCACGACAACGTCTCGTAGGACTCCCTGCAGAGGACGGCCCGTCGGGATCCCCCGGCGGGCCGTCCGCGTCTCCGCTCCCTCCCTGAGCACCGGGGCCGCCCGCTGGCGGCCTGCTCGCAGCGAGGACGGGGCAGAATGGACGCTGATGAGCACCACCACCTCCCGGCGCGGCGGACGACGACCCTCCCGCGACGACGGACCCCGCGCCTCCTTCTCGCAGCTCGTGCCCTACCTGCTCGAGCACCGCGGCATCCTCTCGGTCGTCGTGGTCCTCAGCCTGTTCGGAGCGGCGGCGAGCCTCGGCCAGCCCCTGCTCGTCGGGCAAGTCATCACCCGGGTCCAGTCCGGTCTCGATCTCGGCCCGCTGGTGTGGGCCCTCGTCGGCCTGGTCGTGGCCTCCGGGCTCATCTCGGGCTTCGCGCACTACCTGCTCCAGCGCACCGGCGAGGGGATCGTGCTCTCGAGCCGCCGCCGCCTGGTCGCGCGGCTGCTGCGCCTCCCGATCCGGGAGTTCGACGCGCGCCGCACCGGCGACCTCGTCTCCCGCGTCGGCTCCGACTCCACGCTCCTGCGCGCCGTGCTGACCCAGGGGCTCGTCGACTCGATCGCGGGCTCCCTCGTCTTCGTCGGCGCGATCATCGCGATGGCCGTCATCGACTGGGTGCTGCTGCTGATCATCGTGGCCGTGGTCGCGGTGGCCCTGGGGCTCGCGCTGACCCTCGGCCGCGGCATCCGCACCGCCAGCCGCATGGCGCAGGAGAAGGTCGGCGATCTGGCCGCGGCCGTCGAGCGCGCCATCAGCGCCGTCCGGACGATCCGTGCGGCCGGAGCCACCGATCGCGAGATCGCGGTCGTCGACCAGCACGCGACGGAGGCGTACCGCCTCGGCATCCGCGTCGCGCACGTCTCGGCCCTCGTGGTGCCGGTGGCCGGGATCGCGATGCAGGTCGCCTTCCTCGCCGTCCTCGGCGTCGGCGGCTACCGCGTCGCGTCCGGCGCGATCGACATCGCCCAGCTGGTCTCGTTCATCCTCTTCCTCTTCATGATGGTGATGCCGCTCGGCAACTTCATCGGCGCCATCACCTCGGTGAACTCGGCGCTGGGCGCTCTCGGCCGCATCCAGGAGATCATCGACCTGCCGATCGAGGGCGACGGCGACGCCTCCGCGGGCGGCCTCGGCGCCGGCGTGGCGGAGGAGGCCATCTCCTTCGAGGACGTGGTGTTCTCCTACGAGGAGGGCGCCGTGCCCGAGGCCGCGGCGGTGGCGGAGGAGCGCGACCGCACCGTCCTGCGCGGCGTCTCCTTCACCGTGCCGCGCGGCAAGCGCACCGCCCTGGTCGGGCCGTCGGGAGCGGGCAAGAGCACGATCCTCGCCCTCATCGAGCGGTTCTACGACCCGGAAGCCGGCGTCGTCCGACTCGGCGGCGTCGACATCACGGCCATCGACCGCGACGCGCTCCGCGCGCAGATCGGCTACGTCGAGCAGGACGCCCCCGTCCTTGCCGGCACCCTCCGCGAGAACCTCGTCCTCGGCCGCCCCGACGCCGACGACGCCGACTGCCTCCGGGTGCTCGAGGCGGTGAATCT
The DNA here is from genome assembly GCF_002932755.1 of Rathayibacter sp. AY1B6. Taxonomy (NCBI): domain Bacteria; kingdom Bacillati; phylum Actinomycetota; class Actinomycetes; order Micrococcales; family Microbacteriaceae; genus Rathayibacter; species Rathayibacter sp. AY1B6. The sequence goes on along the minus strand of NZ_PSWL01000009.1, from coordinate 44,657 downwards.
GACCGACGTGCTCGAGCGCAACCCGCTCGGCCTGCACGCGCCGGTGGGCGAGAGCGGAGTGATGCTCTCCGGTGGCGAGCGTCAGCGTCTCGCGATCGGCCGCGCGCTCCTGGCGGCACCGCCGATCCTGCTGCTGGACGAGTCCACGTCGAGCCTCGACGGACTCAACGAGCAGCGCCTGCGCCTGGCGATCGACGCGGTCGCCGAGAACCGGACCCTGCTGGTCATCGCGCACCGCCTGTCGACGGTGGTCGACTCCGACCGCATCGTCGTCCTGCAGAAGGGCGAGGTCGTGGGAGTCGGCACCCACTCCGAGCTCGTCGAGTCGACTCCGCTGTACCGGGATCTCGCGAAGCACCAGCTGCTCGTCTGACGGACACCGCTGCGGCGTATCGAGACCCCGCCTCCTGCCGGTCGACCGGCCGCACAGCGCCGTCCCGAGACCCCCGCCGTCTCATGCCGGTCGAGTAGCCGTGAAGTCGCGAGTCGGGACCTCCGCGGGTCGTGAACGACCGCCCGAGCCCGCTCGTCCCTCAGCGCGGCGGCAGCCGCAGGGCGCCGTCGAGCCGGATGGTCTCGCCGTTGATCATGGGGTTCTCGACGATGTGCCGCACCAGGGCCGCGAACTCCTCGGGGCGTCCGAGGCGGGCCGGATGCGGCGTCGCCGAGCCGAGCGCCTCGCGGGTCTTCTCCGGCAGCCCGGCGAGCAGAGGCGTGTCGAAGGTGCCGGGTGCGATCGAGACCACGCGCACGAGCCGGGCCGCCAGCTCGCGCGCGAGCGGCAGGGTCATCGCCGCGACGGCTCCCTTCGACGCGGCGTAGGCCGCCTGCCCGATCTGCCCCTCGAAGGCGGCGACGGAGGAGGTCGTCACCAGGACTCCGCGCTCCCCGTCGATCGGCTCGCGCTCGGCGATCGACGCCGCGGCGAGGCGCAGCACGTTGAGCGTCCCGGTCGTGTTGATGCGCAGCACCCGCTCGAACTGCTCGAGCGGCAGCGGCCCGTCGCGGCCGAGCAGCCGCCCCGGTGTCGCGACGCCCGCACAACTCACGGCGATGCGGAGCTCCCCCGCGGCCTCCACGGCGCGCGAGACGGCGTCCGGATCGAGAACGTCCCCGGCGATCAGCTGCACGGAGGCGGGCAGCTGCGCGGCCTCCACCGCGTGCGGAAGATCGAGCACGACCACTCGCGCTCCTGCGGCGTCGAGGGCCGTCGCCGTCGCGGCTCCCAGTCCGGACGCTCCCCCCGCGATCAGCGCGGACGTCCCCTCGAGTCGCACGGTCAGCCCGCCGGAGCGGGGGTCGAGTCGGCGTCGGACTCGTCGGTCGGCTCGCCGCCGGGCTTTCTCGTCGGATCACTGCTCGGCCCCCCGGACGCGAGCGCCTGCGCCGAGCAGTCGGTCAGGGTGGCGTCGTAGGCGTCCCGGGCGCGCTGCGCCGCCGCGCGGACCTCTTCCTCCGCGAGCGGGCTCGCGAGAGGCGGCCGGTCGCTCAGGCCGTAGCGGGCGAGGCAGTCGCTGATCAGGCGGGTCATGCGCGCGCCGCTCTCGGCATCGGCTGTGGCGGTGGGCGCCGGGGCAGCGGTCGCGACGGAGCCCGAGTCGCGCACGGACCCGTCCGGCACGTCCGCGGCGGGACCGGAGCAGGCGGTGATGCTCAGCGCGAGCGCGGCGCCGATGAGCAGCGCGACGGGCGGGCGGAGCGTCGTGCGCAGGAGCATGGACGACCTCGTTCGTGACGGCTGCTGGCGGGAGTGCGGCCACGGTAGCGCAGTCGCCGCCTCACGGGAGCGCTGGGCGCGCTCTCACGCCCCGTGGCACCCCCAACGGGGCACAGGCACGCCTCTCAGGAGGTCTCGGCGAGCGCCCACATCGCGACCGCCGACGCCGCAGCGACGTTGAGCGAGTCGATCCCGTGCCGCATGGGGATCTGGACGGCGACGTCGGCGGCGGCGAGGGCTTCGGCGGTGAGACCCTGCCCCTCGGTGCCGAGCACGAGGGCGACGCGCTCCGGAGCGCGGGCGGCGAAGTCCCGCAGAGGCACCGCCTCCGGCGTCAGCGCCATCGCCGCGATCGTGAAGCCCGCCCCGTGCAGGAGCCGCTGCGTCGACGCCCAGTCGCCGACGCGCGTCCAGGGCACCTGCAGGACCGTCCCCATGCTCACGCGGATGGCGCGGCGGTAGTACGGATCGGAGCAGCGCGGCGTCACCAGCACCGCATCGGCACCGATCGCCCCGACGGAGCGGAAGATCGCGCCGACGTTCGTCGGGTCGACCACGTCCTCGAGCACGACGATGCGGCGGGATCCCGCGAGCAGACCCGCCGGGTCGGGCAGCGCGGGCCGGTCCATCGCCGCGATCAGGCCGCGGTGCAGGGTGTACCCGGTGAGCTCGGCCAGGAGCTCGCCCGGGCCCGTGAAGACGGGGACGTCGAAGCGGCCGACCAGGCGCTCGGCCTCGGCGGCCGACCCGCCGAGCGCGAGGACCGAGCGCGGCCGGTGCCCGGCGGCGATCGCGCGCTCGAGCACGAGCGCCGATTCCGCGATGTACAGGCCGTGCGGGCCGCGGGCGTTCTTCAGCGCGACGTCCGTGGCGTGCGCGTAGTCGCGCAGCCGCGGATCGTCGAGCGCGGTGACCTCGATCCGCTCCACCGGGTCAGGCGAAGGGGTCGGGGGTGAGCGTGTACTTGGTGCTGAGGTACTCGTGGATCCCCTCGAGCCCGCCCTCGCGGCCGAGGCCCGACTGCTTCACCCCGCCGAAGGGCGCCGCCGCGTTCGACACGACGCCGACGTTGAGCCCCATCATCCCGGTGGCGAGCCGCTCGATCATCCGCTGACCGCGGGCGAGGTCGCGCGTGAAGACGTAGGACACCAGTCCGTACTCGGTGTCGTTGGCGAGCGCGACGGCGTCGTCCTCGTCCGTGAACGGCACGATCGCGAGGACAGGGCCGAAGATCTCCGTGCGGAGGATCTCGCTCTCCCGGTCGACCCCCGCGAGCACGGTCGGCCGGTAGAAGTGGCCGGCCCCCTCGATCCGCTCGCCGCCGGCGAGCAGGCGCGCGCCGCGGGAGACGGCGTCCTCCACCAGGGCGGACGCCTTCTCGACCGCGCGCTCGTCGATCAGGGGGCCGATGGTCACCCCGTCCTCGGTGCCGCGGCCGACGCGCAGTGCGCGCACGCGCTCCACGATCCGCGCGGCGAACTCCTCGGCGATCGACTCGTGCACGAAGAAGCGGTTGGCGGCCGTGCAGGCCTGGCCGATGTTGCGGAACTTCGCGAGCATCGCGCCCTCGACCGCCCGATCGAGGTCGGCGTCCTCGAACACGACGAAGGGCGCGTTGCCGCCCAGCTCCATCGAGGTCCGCAGCACGTTCTCGGAGGCCTGCTGCAGCAGGGTGCGCCCCACCGGCGTGGAGCCCGTGAAGGAGACCTTCCGCAGGCGCGGATCCGACAGGATCGGAGCCGACACGGCCCCCGCCGAGGACGTGGTGACCACGTTGAGCACGCCGTCGGGGAGCCCCGCCTCGGCCAGCAGTGCCGCGAAGGCGAGCGTCGTGAGCGGAGTGAGCTCGGCCGGCTTCACGACGACGGTGCAGCCCGCCGCCAGCGCCGGAGCGATCTTCCGCGTCGCCATCGCGAGCGGGAAGTTCCACGGGGTGATCAGGTAGCAGGGGCCGACCGGGTGCTGCGAGACGATCATCCGGCCGCTGCCCTCGGGCGAGACTCCGTAGCGTCCGCTGATGCGCACCGCCTCCTCGCTGAACCAGCGGAGGAACTCGCCGCCGTAGACGACCTCGCCCCTCGCCTCCGCGACGGGCTTGCCCATCTCGAGCGCCATCAGGAGCGCGAACTCCTCGGTGCGCTCCTGCAGGAGGTCGAACGCCCGCCGGAGGATCTCGCCCCGCTTCCGCGGCGCCGTCGCGGCCCACGACGCACCGGCGGCCACGGCGGCGTCGAGCGCCCGGACCCCGTCCTCCGGAGTCGCGTCGGCGATCGAGACCAGGACCGCTCCGGTGGCCGGGTCCTCGACGTCGATCGAGCCGCCGCCGGAGGCGTCCACCCACTCACCGCCGATCAGCAGCTGCGTGGGGATGCGGGCGAGCAGAGCGGTCTCGGCGGCGCGGGACGCGACGGAATCAGTCACAGGAAAGAACCACTTCTTCGGATCGGAGCGCGCAGACCGCGCCAGGAGGAGCTTCTCGTCCTCCCAGTGTAGGACGAGCGATCGCTCCGGGGGCGGGGTCGCCGGGAGCCGGGAGGACCTGCACCCCCGTGCGCCCTGGGGAGGGACGAGCGCTCAGGCGGACCGCTCGACGCGGACTCCCGCGTCCGTCAGCTCGCGCAGCGCCGCGGCACTCGCCTCCTCGGAGACGCCCGCGATCAGGTCCTCGAGCACGCGGACCTCGAGCCCCGCCCGTCGCGCGTCGAGCGCCGAGGCGCGCACGCAGTGGTCGGTCGCGAGCCCCACGACGTCGAGCGCGGTGACGCCCCGCTCCGCGAGCACGACGCCGAGCTCCTCGCCCGCCTCCGTCGTGCCCTCGAAGGCCGAGTAGGAGGGGCGGCCCTGCCCCTTGAGGATCTGGACGTCGATCCGAGCGGTGTCCAGTGCCGGGTGGAACCGCGCGCCGTCCGTGCCCGCGACGCAGTGGACGGGCCAGCTGTCGACGAAGTCCGGCTCCGCCGCGAAGTGGCCGCCGTTGTGGGAGTCGCCCTCGTGCCAGTCGCGGGAGGCCAGCACCGCGGAATAGCGGTCGGGGTGCGCCGCCAGATGCGCGGCGATGCCCTGGGCGACCGCCGCGCCGCCCGTGACGGCGAGCGCGCCGCCCTCGGTGAAGTCGTTCTGCACGTCGACGATCAGGAGTGCGGTGGTCATCGTGGGCCTTCCGGGTCGAGGAGGGAGGAGGAGCGGGCGGTCGGCCCGCCCGGATCAGGAGTCGGAGAGCGAGGACCCGCAACGGTAGACGCCCGTCACCAGGGTGTCGATCGCGGTCTTCGCCGAGTCGGAGACGTCGCCGAGAGCGTAGACCGCGAACGTCAGGTCGGTGCCGTCCGCCGCGGTGACCACGCCGGCCAGGGTGTAGCCGGTGTCGATCCAGCCCGTCTTCGCGCGCACCGCACCGTCGGCCGCGGCGTTGTCGCCGGCGAACCGGTCGGAGTAGGAGAGCGACCCTGTCCGGCCCGACACCGGCAGGCCGTCGAGGAGGATCCCGAGCTGCCCCTCGCGGGCCCGGACCTTCCGGAGCAGCTCGGTGAAGTACGCCGGCGCGACCGCGTTGTCGTCGCTCAGGCCGGAGCCGTCGACGATCGCGATCCCGGACGTGTCGACGCCGTAGCCGGCGAGCCCCTGCAGCACACCGGCCTGCTCGGCACCGAAGTCACTGCCCGCGCCGGTGCGGATCGCCACGAGCCGCGCGAGCATCTCGGCGATCGCGTTGTCGGAGACGAGCAGCATCTGCTGCACGAGGGTGCCGACCGGGGCCGACTCCACCGTGCCGAGAACCGCGGCGCCCGCGGGAGCGGTCCCGGTGGAGACCACGGGCGAGGCGTCCAGCTCGTCGGCGAACGCCTCTCCGGCCCGGCCGACCGGATCCGTGCCGCGCTCGGAGGTCGAGGCCGCAGGGTCCTCGCGATCGCCGTCCACCTGGAGCGCCGTGATCTCGGGCATGTAGCCGTCGACCTGCTCCTTGCGGTTCCAGCTCGGCTGCCAGGTCTCGCCAGAGTAGAGGGAGGAGTCGAGCACCAGCGACGTGATCGGCGTCCCCGCGGTCGAGGGGTCCGCCTCCCAGGCGCTCTCGACCTGCGCTGCGAGGTCGTCGAGGTGCGCCGCTCCGGAGTAGGTCGACTCCTGGCCGGTCGGGAGCCGGGTCAGGGTGAGGTCTCCCCCGCCGACGAGGACGACGCTCCCGGGCTCGCTCCCCCGGACCACGGTCGTGGCGATGCGCGTCTCCGGGCCGAGGACCGCGAGCGCCGACGCGGCCGTCAGGATCTTGAGGGCGGAGGCGGTGCGCGACGCGGTCCCGCCCCCGCGGTCGAACAAGACCTCGCCCGTCGCGGCGTCGACCACACGAGCCTGCATCGAGCCCAGACGCGGGTCGGCGGCGAGCTCCGCCACCGAGCAGGTGCGGAGCGCCTCGGCCGCCGCTTCGGCGGTGGGCCGTGCCGTCGCCGTCTGCGTCGGAGCGGGAGTCGTGCCGGCGGTCGGGGTCGAGACGACGGGCAGCGCCCCCGGCTCCGCGGCGCTGCCGAGAGCCGTCCCGACGCCGAAGGCGCCGCCACCGAGCACGGCGACCGCGAGCACCGCGGCGACCACGAGAGTGCGGCGACGGCGGGGAGGAGGGGTGTCGGTCATCCGCAACAGGGTAGCGACGCGAGTTCGACGCGACCTGGACGTCGCGGATCCCGCCTGGACGTCGCGGACGGAGGGAGAGGGAGCCGCCTGTGGGAATCGAACCCACGACCTTCTCATTACGAGTGAGACGCTCTGCCGACTGAGCTAAGGCGGCGTGCACGCGGGGCCTGAGCCCCGGACACGATTACACAGCATAGCCTGCTCGCGCGCCCGGGCGTGAATCAGGGCGGCGCGGTCGAGCAGAGGCTCCGGGGACGGCGGCCGCGGCCGCTGCGCTCGGCTCAGGCGAGCGCGCCGCGCAGCTCCTCGAAGGAGCGGGCGATGCGTCCGGGCAGAGCCTCCCGGCCGTCGTGATCGACCCACGCCGCCCAGGCGTGGCGCACGGCGGCGAGCCCGAGGAGCGTCAGCATCCGCGCCCGGCTGCGCACCCGCTCCGCGTCGTCGTCCTCCCGTCCGAGTCGCTCGGCGACGAGCCCCTCGACCGCGAGCTCGAACTCGCGCATGCCCGCGATCTTCAAGCCGACCAGATGCGGGTGCTCGCGGAAGAGCGCGCGGCGGAGGACGTGCAGCTCCCGGTCCTCCTCGAGCGGCTCCTCCATCGCGGCGACGAAGACCCGCTGCAGGTCCTCGAGCACGGCGCCCCGGCCCGCGACGAACGCCGCCGCCGTCTCGTCGGCGATGACCGGGAGCCCGCCGACCAGCGCGTCCTCCTTCGAGGCGAAGTAGTTGAAGAAGGTGCGCGTGGAGACGTCGGCGGCGCGCGAGACGTCCTCGATGGTCACACGCTCCGGCCCGCGCTCGCTCGCGAGCCGGAGGACGGCGATCTCGATGGCCCGCCGAGTGGCCAGGCGCTTGCGCTCGCGGAGCCCGGGCTGCTGCTCGCGGGGCCGCTCCTGCTCGGTCAGCACTGCGGATCCTCCTCCGGGACGGTCCCCTCGAGCAGGTACGCGTCGACCGCGTCGTTCACGCAGGACGTCGACTTGTTGTAGGCCGTGTGCCCCTCGCCGTCGTAGGTGACCAGACGGCCGGCGGAGAGCTCGCCGGCGAGCGCCTGCGCCCACACGTAGGGCGTCGCGGGATCGTTCGTGGTGCCCACGACCAGGATGGGCGCCGAGCCCTCCGCGGTGATCGGCTCGCGGGAGCCCTCGAACGCCGCCGGCCACTCGCTGCAGAGGATGTCGCCGTAGGCCATGTAGCGGCCGATCGTCGGCGCGGCCTGCTCGAGAGCGGCCTCGTCGGCGCGCATCGAGGCGGTGTCGGCGTCGTAGGAGTAGTCGACGCAGTTGATCGCGAGGAACGCCTCGGTGGTGTTGTCCGCGTACCGGCCGTCCGCGTCGCGCCCGTTGTACGCGTCCGCGTACTGGAACGCGACCGTGGGGTCGCCCCGGCGCACGTCGGCGAGCATCTCGCTCAGCGCTCCCCACGCCGTGGCGTCGTAGAGCGGGTAGACGATCGCGGTGAACAGCGTGCTCGCGCCGAGCTCACGGCCGTCGGCGGCCCGGATCGGCGAGGCGTCCACGTCCGCGAGCATGCGCTTCAGCTGGGCCATTCCCGCGTCGACGGTGCCGGTGAACGGGCAGTCGTCCGAGCGGAGGCAGTCGGCGAGGTAGGCGCGCAGTGCGCTCTCGAACCCCTTCGCCTGCTCGCGCACCACGTCGAACGAGGTCGCCGCCGGATCGATCGCGCCGTCGAGGACGACGCGGCCGACCCGGTCCGGGAAGAGCCCGGCGTAGGTCGCTCCGAGGAACGTGCCGTAGGAGTAGCCGAGGTAGTGCAGCGTCTCGTCGCCCAGCGCCGCGCGCAGCACGTCGAGATCACGGGCGGCGCTCGGGGTGCCGACCTCGGGCAGCAGCGGCCCGCTGCGCTCCTCGCAGGCGGCGGCGAACGCGGCGGCGGACGTGCGCTGCGCCTGGATCCACTCGTCGCTGCCCCGCTCCCCCGGCGTGATGTCGTAGAGGTAGGAGTCGAGGCCCGCGGCGTCGAGGCACGAGACGGCGGTGGAGGCGCCCACGCCGCGCGGATCGAAGCCGACGACGTCGTACCGGGCCGCGAGCGCGGAGTCGACCGCGTAGTCGGCGCTGTCGCGGATGAAGTCGACGCCCGACGCTCCCGGCCCGCCCGGGTTCACGAGCAGGGACCCCATCGCCGGGCCCTGCGTCGCGGGCCGGCGCACCAGGGCGATCGACGCCGTCTCCCCCGAGGGGACGTCCCAGTCGAGCGGGACGGTCGCGTCGGTGCAGAGAGCGCCGTCGCCGCAGTCGTCCCAGACCAGCACCTGCGAGTAGAAGCGCTCCAGGGAGTCGTCGACGGTCTGCGGATACGGGGTGGAGGTCCGGTCGACGGTCGGGCCGGGCGCGAAGCAGCCGGTCAGGAGGGACGCCGCAGCGACGAGCGCGACGACGACGGCCGACCGGCGCCCCCGCCTCACGCGGCCACCGGACGGCGAGCAGCCACCACGAGCAGAGCCTCGAGAGCGAGGACCGGGGAGACGTTCGCGTCGATCCGCTGCCGGGCGGTCGCGATCGCGTCGAGGACGGCGAGCGTGCGGTCGGGCGGAGTCGACTCGGCGAGCGCGGTCATCTCGGTCCGGACCTCCTCGTTGATGACGCCGCCGGGCGCCCCGAGCTGGAGACGCACCACGTCGCGGTAGAGGGAGAGCAGGTCGACGAGGATCCGGTCGAGGCCGTCGCGGAGGCTCCGGGTCGCGCGTCGCTTCTGGTCCTCCTCGAGCGCCCGCAGCTGGGAGCGGAGCTGGGCGGGCACAGTGCCCCCAGGCTCGACGCCGAGCGAGCGCAGCGCCTGCTGCCGCTCGGCCTCGTCGCGCTCGAGGGTGATCGCCTTGGCGTCCTCCGTCGCGACCTCGATCATCCGCGCCGCGCCGAGCACCGCGTCCGAGACGCCGCGGAGGCGCAGGGCGATGCGGAGCGTCTCCTCCCGGCGCTCGCGCGCGTTCGCGTCGGTCGCGAGGCGGTGCGCCATCCCGATGTGGCTCTGAGCCTGGCGGGCGGCGCGCTCGGCGGTCTCGGGATCGACCCCGTCGCGGCGCTCGAGGAGCCCGGCGACGTCCTCGACGCTCGGCACCCGGAGCCGCACGGAGCGGACGCGGGAGCGGATGGTGGGGAGCAGATCGGCCTCGCTCGGGGCACACAGGATCCACACCGTGCGCTCCGGCGGCTCCTCGAGCGCCTTCAGCAGCACGTTGGAGGTGCGCTCGCTCATCCGGTCGGCGTCCTCGATGACCATGACCCGGTAGCGCGAGACCGAGGGCGAGTACTGCGAGCTGCTGACCAGCCGCCGCACCTCGTCGATCGAGATGATCACGCGCTCGGTCGTCAGCACGGCGAGGTCGGGATGGGAGCGGGCGGCGACCTGGCGGCAGTCGGGGCACTCCCCGCAGCCGCCGTGGCGGCAGAGCAGTGCGGAGGCGAAGGCGTAGGCGAGGTTCGAGCGGCCGGACCCGGGAGGGCCGGTGATGAGCCAGGAGTGCGTCATCGACGACGACTCCCGGCCGCGGTCGTCCCGGGGCGTCGAGGCGTCCTGCAGGGCGCCGATGGCGTGCTCCTGCCCGACGAGCTGGCTCCAGACGGTCATGCCACCAGGCTAACCGCGAGCACCGACAGCCGGCGCGCCGTCGAGGAGGGCGGCGACCCGCTCCCGCACCGCGGCCGCGATCTCCTCGACCGGGAGAGCGGCGTCCACGACGAGGAAGCGCTCGGCGTCCGTCTCGGCGATCGCCAGGAACGCCTCGCGCACGCGCCCGTGGAACTCCGCCTTCTCGGCCTCCAGCCGGTCGAAGCGGGTGCGGGCCGCGTCGAGCCGGCCCCGCGCGACGGCGGGATCGAGATCGAGCAGGACGGTGAGGTCGGGCCTCAGGTCGTGCGTGGCCCACTCCGACAGCCGCCGGACCTCGACGGCGTCGAGGACTCGCCCGGCTCCCTGGTAGGCGACGGAGGAGTCGATGTAGCGGTCCTGCACGACGACCTCGCCGCGCTCGAGCGCCGGTCGCACGAGCGTCCCGATGTGCTGGGCGCGGTCCGCCGCGTAGAGCAGGGCCTCGGCCCGGGGGTCGATCTCGCCGCGGTGGTGCAGCACGATCTCGCGGATCTGCACGCCCACCTCGGTGCCCCCGGGCTCGCGGGTGCGGACGACGGTCTCGCCCCGCGTGCCCAGCCACTCCTCGAGCAGCCGGGCCTGCGTGGTCTTGCCCGCGCCGTCCCCGCCCTCGAGGGTGACGAACAGCCCGGTCACGACTCCGTCGCGTCCGACGTCTCGGCGGCGGCCGCGGCAGCCGCGCGGCTCGCAGCGGTGGCGCGGGGCGCGGCGGGCTTCTTCGCCGCGGTCGTCTTCGCCGTCGTGGTCTTGGCCGCCGTGGTCCTGGCCGCGGTGGTCTTCGCCGCCGTGGTCTTGGCCACCGTGGTCTTCGCCGCGGTGGTCTTCGCCGCAGGCTTCTTGGTCGGCGCGCGCTTGGCCGGAGCCTTCTTGGCCGGGCCCTTCGCGCGCTTGTCCGCGAGCATCTGGACCGCCTGCTCGAAGTCGATCTCCTCGATCGTCAGGCCCTTGGAGATCGTGACGTTGGTCTCGCCGTCGGTCACGTAGGCGCCGAATCGTCCGTCGCGGATCCGGATCGGCTTGCCGCTGACGGGGTCCGCCTCGAACTCCTTCAGCGCGCTCGACGCGCGTCGCGCCCCGTACTTCGGCTGGGCGAAGATCTCGAGCGCCGTCGGCAGGTCGACCTCGAAGATCTGGTCCTCGCTGGTGAGGGACCGGCTGTCGGTGCCCTTCTTGATGTACGGGCCGTACCGGCCGTTCTGAGCCGTGATCGGCTCGCCGCTCTCGGGGTCGTCGCCGACCGTGCGCGGCAGGTCGAGCAGGCGCAGAGCCGTCGCCAGGTCGATCGACGCGACGTCCATCGACTTGAAGAGGGAGGAGGTGCGCGGCTTCACCACTGCGGGCTTCTTCGCGCCGCGCTTCGCGGGCGCGGGCTCGACGACCTCGCCGGTTGTGGGGTCGGCCGTGGTCTCCGGCTCCGGATCGACCTCGGTCACGTAGGGGCCGAAGCGCCCGTCCTTGACGACGACGGTCTTGCCCGAGTCGGGGTTGCTGCCCAGCACGCGGTCGGTCTGCACGGGCGCGTCGACGAGCTCCTGCGCCTTGGCGGGGGTGAGCTCGTCGGGGGCCAGCTCGAGCGGCAGGTTGACGCGGCGGGGCGTCTCCTGCCCCTCCTCCTGGGCCACCTCGAGGTAGGGGCCGTACTTGCCGATGCGCAGGGTGATGTCGTCGGTGATCCGGACGGAGTTGATGCTCTTCGCATCGATCTCGCCGAGGTTGTCCACGACATGCCGGAGCCCGGGGTGCGTGCCTCCGCCGAAGTAGAAGCGGTTGAGCCAGGCGACGCGGTCCTCCTCGCCGCCGGCGATGCGGTCGAGGTCGCCCTCCATCTCGGCGGTGAAGTCGTACTCCACCAGGTCCGAGAAGAAGTCCTCGAGCAGCCGGACCACCGAGAAGGCGATCCAGTTGGGCACGAGGGCGGTGCCGCGCGGAGTGACGTAGCCGCGGTCGACGATGGTGGAGATGATCGACGCATAGGTCGAGGGCCGGCCGATGCCGAGCTCCTCGAGCGCTTTGACCAGGCTCGCCTCCGTGTAGCGCGGGGGCGGCGAGGTCTCGTGGCCCTTGGCCTCGACCTCGGCGACGACCAGGCTCTGGCCGACCTCGAGCGCCGGCAGCTTGGCGTCCTTCTCGTCGCGGGCGCCGTGACGCTCCTCGTCGCGCCCCTCCTCGTAGGCGAGCAGGAACCCGCGGAAGGTGATGACGGTTCCGGAGGCGGTGAACTCCGCGGTCTTCGCGACGTCGCCGGCCGGCTCGGCGAGCAGCGTCACGGTGGCGGTCGAGCCCTTGGCGTCGGCCATCTGCGAGGCGACGGTGCGCTTCCAGATGAGCTCGTAGAGGCGGAGGTCGTTGCCGCGGAGGGTGCCCGAGAGCTGATCCGGGGTGCGGAAGGTCTCGCCCGCGGGCCGGATCGCCTCGTGCGCCTCCTGCGCGTTCTTGTTCTTGCCGGAGTACAGGCGGGGCTTGTCCGGGACGGTCTCGGCTCCGTAGAGGGACGCGGCCTGCGTGCGTGCGGCGTTCAGCGCCTGCTGCGACAGCCCGGGCGAGTCGGTCCTCATGTAGGTGATGAAGCCGTTCTCGTAGAGCGACTGCGCGACGCTCATCGTCTGGCGCGCCGAGAAGCGCAGCTTGCGCGCCGCCTCCTGCTGGAGCGTGGACGTGGTGAACGGGGCGGCGGGGCGGCGCGAGTACGGCTTGGACTCGAGGTTCGAGACCCGGACCGTCGTGGCGGGGTCGCGGAGGGCCTCGGCGAGGGCCCCGGCGGTGGACTCGTCGAGGACGGTGACGTCGCCCTTCAGCTGACCGCGGTCGTCGAAGTCGCGGCCGCTTCCGATCCGCTTGCCGTCGAGTCGTGCCAGGCGCGCGTCGAAGCCCGCCGAGGAGTCCGACTCGGGCGCGAGCACGGTGGCGAGGTCCCAGTAGCTCGCGGAGACGAACGCCAGTCGCTCCCGCTCGCGGTCGACCACGAGGCGGGTGGCGGCCGACTGCACGCGGCCGGCCGAGAGGCCGGGGCCGACCTTGCGCCACAGCACGGGCGAGATCTCGTAGCCGTAGAGGCGGTCCAGGATCCGGCGGGTCTCCTGCGCGTCGACCAGGGAGGTGTCGATGTCCCGGGTGTTGTCGCGCGCCTTCTGGATCGCGTCCTTCGTGATCTCGTGGAAGACCATGCGGTGCACGGGGACCTTGGGCTTGAGCTCCTCGAGGAGGTGCCAGGCGATGGCCTCGCCCTCGCGGTCCTCATCAGTGGCCAGGTAGAGCTCGTCGGCGTTCTTCAGCGCGCGCTTGAGGTCGGCGACCGTCTTCTTCTTCTGGTCGGAGACGACGTAGTAGGGCTCGAAGCCGTTGTCGACGTCGACGGAGAACTTGCCCAGCGGGCCCTTCTTCAGCTCCGGGGGGAGGTTCTTCGGCTCGATGAGGTCGCGGATGTGCCCGACGGAGGCGAGCACCTCGTAGCCGTCGCCCAGGTACTGGGCGATGGTCTTGGCTTTCGCCGGCGACTCGACGATCACCAGCTTCTTCGTGCCGGACACAGTTCTCCTCGATTGGTGCTGTCGGGTCGGACGACCAGTGGTCCGACGTCCCCTGCTGCGGGGAGACGGTGCGCGGCGACGTGGTGCGGGGAACGGCGACGCGTCCCCATCGGCGGGGGCGCCCGACAGGCACACCATACACACTGACCCCGGACGTCCTGCCCCCTCCCGAGGACACGGGGACCTCGGGAGGACGCTGGACACCGCCTCGGAGCCGCCTGCCCGACCTGCCAGGAGTGGGGGTGACGCGCGGCGCCGATCGGCGCATGATGAGGCATGGCAACGACGCACACCATCACGACCTCCGCCTACACGGCCAAGCTCCTCGACGGACCGCTGGAGGGCAAGACTCTCCGCAGGGATTACGGCGACGATCGGGCCCCTGCCGCGCGCCTCGAGATCCCCGGGGCGAGGGCGGGCTCCCGCTACATCTACCTCCTCGCCGGCGGCCTCGAGCACGACGAGGGCGCGGGCGCTCTGCCGACCGCCGCCGCGTACCGGTACCAGCGGCTCTCCTCCGACTGACGCGCTCCCGCGGGTGTCGTCCGCACCTCGATGCGGACGACACCCGCTGCTGCCTCTCTCAGGGCGGCGGGCCGGCCCGCGACCGCGCGGTGAGGGAGAGCGGACCCGCGGCGACCGCCGCCTCCGCCCTCGCGACGCCGCCGTCGACCTCGCAGAGGACGAGCTCGGCGCCGTTCGCGCGGGCCACGGCGGCGGCGCGCCCGCACGGATCCCCGGCCAGCAGACCGGAGGCGACGTCGGCCGCTGCCAGGGCCGAGGCGTCCGCGGCCGCGACCGCTCGCTGGTGCCCGACGACTCCTGCGCAGCCGGCGAGCACGGCGGCCGTCACCAGGATCGTGCTCGCGATGACGCCGACGGCCACGACCGCGGCCGATCCCTCCTCCCGGTCGCGGACAGCCCCGGGAAGCCGGCGGATCATCCGCCCCCGCCCAGCGCACAGGACCGGACCGAGACCGGGAGCGACACCGCCGGGAGCGGACGCAGCCGAGCCGCGACGTCGACGCAGACCAGTCCGTCCTGCTCCCCCGCCGTGAGCGACGCCCCATCCACCCGGGCGAGCGGCGCGTGGGGGTCGTCGCCCCGGGCCGCGGACCGGGCCGCGTCGGCCGCCGCGTCCACGAGCCGGACGTACTGCGCCGAGGCCGCCACCGACCCCAGGCACAGCGCCAGCACCGCGACCACCGCCGGGAGCACGAGCGCGAGCTCGGCGGTGGCCGACCCCTCCTCCTGGACGAGCCGCCCGCGCAGCAGCGGGAGGCCCCTCATCCCGCCGCGGTGAGCGCGCGGGTCACCAGGTCGGTCAGGATGCTCCGCACCTCGTCGCCCTTGAGGATGACCACCAGCAGCCCGGCGAAGCCGACCGCGGCCATCGTCGCGATCGCGTACTCCGCGGTCGCCGACCCCTCCTCGTCGCCCAGAGAGCCGAGCCCTCCCCACCCGGGTCGGCGCCACTCGACGCGGCCCGCGGAGACGCCGGCGCCCGCCTCTCGACCGGACGTTGCACCTCCGCCGCTCCTCGAGCTCCGGATCCTGCCGGCCGCACCCCCGCCCGCATCCCTGCTCCTGCCGACTCCCCGACTCCGCGTCGCTCCCCCACCGCTGATCGCCGTGTCACCGCTCATCTGTCCTGCTCCGTTCCGCCCCGCTCCGTGCCCCCTCCTCCGAGGATCGCGGACTCCCGATCCCGCCGATCGACCCTCCGGCCGATCCGTGGAGACGCCTCCCGATCGCGCCCCTGTGGAGGAGCGGTCGACCGCGTCACGCCGCCACCGAGAACGTCGAGAGCAGCACCGAGACGACCATCGGAGCCACTCCGAGCAGCAGGAACGCCGGCAGCACGCAGACCCCGAGCGGCAGCATCAGGGTCACGCCGAGCCGAGCGGCTCGCTCCCGCGCCCCGGAGGACGCCCGCGCCCGGACCAGAGCCGCCTCGCTCCGGAGCAGGCGTCCCGCCGGCACGCCCGCCGCCGCGGAGAGGGCGAGCACCGGGTCCGCGTCGGAGAGCACGCGCTCGCCCGAGTCGAGCCCGCACTCGGCGAGCGCCGCCACGACCCGGGCGCGCGACGACTCGATCGAGCCGCCGCCGGCCAGCGCCACCGAGAGGAGGTCGAGCGCGAGTCCCGGTGCCGGATCGGCGGGCGCCGCACCGCGGACCAGACGCCGCGTCCACGCGTGAGCGCCTCCCATCAGCCCCGTTCCCGCGACGAGGCAGACCAGACCCGGCGCGGTCCCGAGGAGCACGCCGACCACGTCGAAGCCCAGCAGCGCCCCCAGACCCAGCGCGGCCAGCGGGAGCGCACCGACGACCCGCCCGGTGGCGGAGGGACCGGCCAGCGCCACCTCGATGTCCCGGCGGGCACGCGCCAGCTCGCGGAGCGACTCCGCCAGCTCGCCGAGAGCAGCGGCGACCGGCGCGCCGGAGTCGGCGGCCACCCGCCAGGCCGCGGCCAGCGCCGCCCACGCGGTCGCCTCCCCGGTGTCTCGCGCCCGCCGCCTCGACGGCCGACGCTCCCGTCCGCTCCGCCGAGAAGCGGGGACTCCACGCAGCAGCGCCTCGGTCACGTCGCCGCCGCGCCCCGCCTCCTCCGACACCGCCCGGAGGAGGCGCCTCCGCCGCGCGTCCCCGCGGCCGGCCCCCTCCGCACCGGCGAGATGTCCGAGCGCCGACGCCGGAGCCACGCCCGCCGCCAGGAGGACGGCCAGCCGGTGCACCACGGCCGCGACCTCGTCCAGGCCGTCGCGACGCGTCACGCGCCCGACCTGGAGACGCGGGGCAGCGTCCCCTCCTCGACCCGCAGCCGCCCGCTCGCGTCCAGCGCGAACGTCCCGGACGCCGCGAGCCGCCGTCGTCCACCCCGGCGCTCCAGGTGCAGCACCAGGTCGATCGCGCTGACGGTCTGCCGCGCGATTGCCTCGGGCCCCAGCCCTGCGAGGACCCCGAGCGCCTCCAGCCGCGCGGGCACGTCAGCGAGGGAGTTCGCGTGGAGCGTCCCCGCACCGCCGTCGTGCCCGGTGTTCAGCGCCGAGAGCAGCTCGCGCAGCTCGACACCGCGGCACTCCCCGAGGACCAGGCGGTCCGGCCGCATCCGCAGCGCCTCGCGGACCAGCCGATCCAGGCCCACGGCCCCGGCGCCCTCGAGGTTCGGCTGCCGCGCTTCGAGCGAGACGACGTGCGGATGCGCCGGCCGGAGCTCGCCGACGTCCTCGATCGCCACGATCCGCTCGGTCGGCGCCGCGCACCCGAGCAGGGCGCCGAGCAGGGTGGTCTTCCCCGATCCGCCCGCTCCCGTGATCAGCAGGTTCCACCGCTCGCGGACCGCCCGGCGCAGGAGCCGCACGCCGTCGTCGTCCAGCATCCCCGCAGCCTGCAGCTCCCGGAGCGACCAGGACTCCGCCCGGGGCACCCGCACCGACACGAGCGCTCCGCCGGTGGCCACCGGCGGCAGCACGACGTGCACGCGGACTCCGTGGCGGAGCCGGACGTCGACGCACGGGCTGGCCTCGTCGACGTGCCGCCCGCCTGCCGCGACCAGCGCCACCGCCAGCCGCCGTGCTCCGGCGGCGTCGAGCGTCCACTCCGGCACCCGCTCCGCACCACTGCCCCGGTCGATCCAGAGGCCCGCACCACCGTTCAGGAAGAGATCGGTCACCGCGGGGTCCGCGGCGTACGGCGCGAGCAGTCCGAGCGCGGCGGCGGCCGGGCGGGCGGGCAGCGGATCGCGGCGGTGCTCGGCGGGGACGAGGGGGACGAAGTCGCGGGTCATCCCGGCACGCTAGGAGCCGGCAGCGCGCCGTGGGAGCGGTGGCGGGTGATCCGGGGACGGACGCCCGTGTCCGCTCCTGTGGAGGAGCACCCGACCGGCCGGGAGCCGCTGGGCCGGAGAGACCCGGAACGCGGAGACGCCCCCGCGAGCAGGGCTCGAGCGGGGGCGTCCGTCCGCCGGATCCGGCGGGAAGAAGGGGGCGGCACCCATTGGGGGGAACAGGTGCCGCCTCGGCGGCGCTGGATTGGGGGGAATCACTTGCGCCGCTGGGCCGAAGTTCATTCGGCCGTATGTAACTGTAGGGGACGGATCGCGATTCGCCAAGCCCGGATCCCGTTCTCTGCGGACTCTTATCCGACACCCGCCCCGCACTCAGCTTCCGGCGTGCGGCGATCCCCGTCGGAGGCGGGCGCTACGGTGGTGCGACGCCGACCGCGCGGGCCGGCGAACGTCTCACTCGCGAAGGAGCGAATCGCAGATGTCCACTCCCCCCGACGCCCCGGCCGCCGACCGGAACGCCATCGACAACCTCCTCCACGAGACCCGCCGGTTCCCGCCGCCGGCCGATCTCGCTGCCGGAGCGGTCGCGACCGCCGCGCTCTACGACGAGGCCGCGGCCGACCGCCTCGCCTTCTGGGCCGACCGGAGCCGCGAGCTCCTGCACTGGCACCGGCCCTTCACGCGCACCCTCGACTGGAGCGAGCCCCCGTTCGCGAAGTGGTTCGACGACGGCGAGCTCAACGTGGCCTACAACTGCCTCGACCGCCACGTCCTGGCCGGCCACGGCGACCGCGTCGCCCTGCACTGGGAGGGCGAGCCCGGCGACTCCCGCTCGATCACCTACGCCGAGCTCACGGCCGAGGTGAAGCGCGCCGCGAACCTGCTCACGAGCCTGGGCGTCCGCGCCGGCGACCGCGTCGCGATCTACCTGCCCATGATCCCGGAGGCGGTCATCGCGATGCTCGCCGTCGCCCGGCTGGGCGCGGTCCACTCCGTCGTCTTCGGCGGCTTCAGCGCCGAGAGCCTCCGCGCGCGCATCGACGACGCGGAGGCGACGCTCGTCATCACCGCCGACGGCGGCTGGCGCAAGGGCGCCGTCTCGCCCCTGAAGCCGGCGGTCGACGCGGCGCTCGCCCTCGGCGGCGAGTCCAGCGTCCAGCACGTCCTGGTCGTGCGCCGCGGGGGCAACGAGGTCGCCTGGCACGAGGGCCGCGACCTCTGGTGGCACGAGGAGATCGTGGCGGTCGACGCCGACCACGTCGCGAAGCCGTTCCCCGCCGAGCAGCCCCTCTTCATCCTCTACACCAGCGGCACGACGGGGAAGCCCAAGGGCATCCTGCACACCAGCGGCGGATACCTCACCCAGGTCGCCTTCACGCACCGCGCGGTCTTCGACCTGCACCCCGAGTCGGACGTCTACTGGTCGACCGCGGACGTGGGCTGGATCACCGGACACAGCTACGTCGTCTACGGCCCGCTCGCCAACGGCGCCACCCAGGTGATGTACGAGGGCACTCCCGACAGCCCGCATCCCGGCCGCTGGTGGGAGATCGTCGAGAAGCACGGCGTGACGATCCTCTACGCGGCGCCCACGGCGATCCGCTCCTTCATGAAGCTCGGCCGGCAGATCCCTCAGCGCTTCGACCTCTCGAGCCTGCGCCTGCTCGGATCGGTCGGCGAGCCGATCAATCCGGAGGCGTGGGTCTGGTACCGAGACGTGATCGGCGGCGGCCGCACCCCCATCGTCGACACCTGGTGGCAGACCGAGACCGGCGCGATGATGGTGTCCCCTCTGCCCGGGGTGACGACTCTCAAGCCCGGGTCCGCGCAGGTCGCTCTGCCGGGGATCTCGATCGACGTGGTCGACGACTCCGGGACGCCGGTCGGCGCCGACGAGGGCGGACTGCTCGTGATCACCGAGCCCTGGCCGGCGATGCTGCGCGGCATCTGGGGCGACCCGGAGCGCTACGTCGAGACCTACTGGTCGAAGTTCGGCGACCGCTACTTCGCGGGCGACGGGGCGCGTCGCGACCAGGACGGCGACCTCTGGCTTCTGGGGCGCGTGGACGACGTCATGAACGTCTCCGGCCACCGCCTCTCGACCGCCGAGATCGAGTCGGCCCTCGTCTCGCACCCGGTCGTCGCCGAGGCGGCCGTCGTGGGAGCCGCGGACGAGACCACCGGCCAGGCGGTCGTCGCGTTCGTGATCGCGAAGGCGAGCCAGGCCGAGGCGCTGGCCCACGGGCACGACGAGCTCAAGGCCTCCCTGAAGGCGCACGTCGCCGAGCACATCGGCGCGATCGCCCGCCCACGGGACATCTACATCGTGAACGAGTTGCCGAAAACCCGTTCAGGCAAGATCATGCGTCGCTTGCTGCGCGACGTGGCGGAAGGTCGGGAAATCGGAGACACCACGACGCTGGCGGACTCCCTGGTCATGAGTTCCATCAAAGCCCAGGTACCAAATGAGTAAGGACGCCTTGCTGAAGCCGACGAGCCCAACCGGGTTCAGACGCGGCTAGCAAGTCTGCATGAAACATTAGGCGCGTCGGTGCTCGATGGGGGCAACCTCTGCCATCATTCCATTGAGGGCTATACGCAGTCGTACTGCCCCAGAGGGGGAAGCTAGAACGATGCATGTAGCACGCGTATCAGTGGAGAATTTCCGGGGAGTGTCGTCAGCGGAAGTTCGCTTTTCCGGAAACACGGTTCTCCTGGGCGACAACAACTCAGGAAAGTCGACGCTACTCGAGGCTATTGAGCTTGCCATCGGGGCCGACCGATTGCACCGTCGCCCGGTCATCGATGAACATGACTTCTATGGAGGTAAATACCTCGACACGGAGATTCGCATTGAGGTCGTAGTCGCTGACCTCGATGAAGACTTGCAGACACGGTTCCGTGGAAACATGGAGTTTTGGAACGAGTCGACGGGCACGGTTTTGGAGGAAATGCCTACTCCGGATTCCGACTCGAGGCCCTGTGTCCGAGTGCTCTTCGTAGGGCGCTACGATTCCGACGAAGACGACTTCGAGGGGCGAACGTGGTTCAGCAGTCCTGTCGACGACTCCGGCACTCCCACTCAGGAAGCGAAGTCGTTTGACAAACGCGAGTTCGGGTTCCTACTGCTGCGCGCACTCAGGACAGGGACGCGAGCAATGTCAATGGAGAGAGGTTCACTCCTAGATTTTGTTCTACGTGCCTTCGAAGTTGAAGTCAAGATGTGGGAAAATCTGCTTGAAAAGCTTCGAGTCATACCGGTCGCGGGCGAGGCGGACACAGAATTTGGCAACGTTCTGACCAGCATCGATGCTGCCATGAAGCAGATCGTGGCTACAGAATGGGCCGATGCGCCCCATCTTCGGGTGTCCGAACTTACCCGCGACGATTTACGCCATGTACTCCGGTCATTCATGGCAACGGGTGCGCCGGGATATGCCGCCCCGTTTAATCATCAGGGATCGGGGACCATCAACTCACTCGTCATTGCCATGCTGACTTTGATCGCGCAAAAACGAAGCGGACGGGTCATCTTTGCAATGGAAGAGCCGGAGATTTCGGTTCCACCTACCTCCCAGAAGCGCGTTGTCGATCTCATCGTCGGCCTTGGAGGGCAATCACTCTTCACGACGCATTCTCCTTATGTCTTAGAAGAGTTCGAGCCTGAGCAAATGACAGTCGTGTCTCGACAACATGCCACTGGAACGATGAGCACAACCCGGATCGCTCTTCCCTCCTCACTGAAGGCGAAAGTGTTCCGCGCGGGACTTCGTACACGTTTCTGCGAGGCCCTCCTTGCACGGCGAGTGTTGGTTACTGAGGGAGACACGGAAGCAGAATCGTACGCAACCCTCGCCAAGACCGCGGCGCGTGCAAACCCTTTGAAGTACGCACGACTTGACACCCGAGGCTGGGCCATCTTCGACGCGCAAGGCGAAACCAATGTCGCCGGGTTCGCCAAGTTCTTCCGGGGTCTTGGCAAGCAGGTGGCAGCAGTATTCGATCAACAACCAGCAGAGCGACTTCAAGATATAGAAGCTAGCTCCGACCTCTCCTTCGAACAAGCATATACGGGGTTCGAGGCGCTCATCATCGCCGAGGTGCCAGCCGATGCCCAACGCGCCTACGTTGACGATTTGATTGCTACCGATGCGTGGCCATCCCACATTCAAGAGCCCGAGGATGAGGAAGACGCAAGCTACGCAAAGTCGCTCCGCAAACTCCTACAGAAGGGCAAAGGGGATCGCTACGCCGCGGAACTGCTCATGGTGCTGACAGAAACTCAGTTCCCTCAGACCATGACCGCAGTTCTTGAGGAACTCAAGAAGGCCAGCGAACCACAGGTGGCGGCTCCCAAAGAGAAAGAGGAAGAGGATGACAGCCAAGCCTCTGGTTGACGACGCATACGAGCTAGCGATTGCCCCGCTACTAACGGCCAAAAACCATGCCGTCGTCGTCGGCAGTGCTGGCTGCGGCAAAACCACTGTTGCGTTGCGGAAGGCCGGTCTCGCTATCGACCAGGGATTGTCGAATCCCCACCAGCGTGTCTTGTTCCTGAGTTTTGCCAATGCAACTGTCGATCGCATTGGAGAACACGCAGCCGGCCAACTAGCAAAAAAGCAGCGCCATCGACTCGAGGTGGGCACGTACCACAGCTTTGCGTGGGCGATTCTCCGCAGTCATGGTTACTTGCTGGGGGCTCCACGCGGCGTAAAAATCATGTCACAAGCGGAGCAGAACTCATTTCGTTCCCATCTAGAAGACCCGGATGCCGACCTGAAAGCGGAGTACCTTCGACAGTTCGAGATGTACGGTCATGTTCGTTTCGATGACTTCGCAGCTCTAGCCAACCGACTGTTGAGTGAAAGCCCGGCGTTGCTCAAGGCTTACGCCTCCGCCTACCCGCTCGTCGTCCTCGATGAGTTTCAGGACACAACAGACGACCAGTGGGCGTTGGTCCAGACGCTTGGTCAGTATTCGAAACTCATCGCCTTAGGCGATCCCGACCAACGCATCTACGATTTTGTCGAAGGAGCGAGTGATTCTCGTTTCGACGATTTCACAGCCGCTTTTACTCCACTTAAAATTGACCTCTCTGCGTGGAACTGGCGAAGCCCAGGTAGCTCAATAACGCGATTTGGCAGAGATGTTCTACGAGGGAGTTTTGACGGCACCTACGACGAGGTGCACCTGAAGCCAAGTGGCTACCCGCCATTAGTCACCTTGAAGGCGGAAGTGCTCCGCGCTCTGGGCCGCTTGAAGAAAAAAGGCGGCGGGAGGATTGCCGTCCTGACGCCAACCAATAGCCTGTCGGGTCGCGTCTACGAATACATCAGCACTGCTCAAGAACAACCTCCATTCCCAGCACTGTCTATTGACATACACGCCGGCAAGGAGGAGGGATTCGCTGCTCTTATTTTCATAGCGTCAATAATGCAAATACAAGAGACTGATGGTGACCGTTACGCATTGGCTTGCGAGGCCATGTCGCATTACCTCAGGACGAAATCTAACAAGCTCTCCAAGACCGCGTTGACTCTTGCGATACGACTAGAAGGTTACGCAGCGAAACTCCGCACTGGCGGGATTGTCAATGTAAAGATCGTGAAGGCGATGAGGGCCGTGGTCGATTCTTCGATCACCGATGGACGAGCAGGACATGCCATCGGAGACTACCTAACCGTTGTCAGAGCACTTGGAACCTCAGACGCCTCAGAGTTCCCCGCTATGGCCTCAGCTGCACGCATGTTGAATTTCATGACTCGCGGATCAGAGATTGAGACCTCGCTTGCCGCCATGTGGCGATCGGCCGGCTCTTACGTCGGTGCCAGCACAGTCATGCGCAGCGCGGTCTTGCAATACCAGATGACGAGCAGCAAACGGGGAAACCGCGATCTCATCGTCATGACGATTCACCGTGCCAAGGGTCGAGAGTTCGATGAAGTTATCGTGTATGAGGAGCAACATACTCCTCTACTGAGGTCAAATCCGACGCAACGAGACCTCGATTCCGCTCGCTACGCCTTGAACGTGGCCGTGACTCGAGCGAAGCAGCGTGTGACCATAATCACCCCGGGCAACGCCGTCTCTCCGATACTCGGTGCATAGCTTGCACAGGCAGGTCGAAAAGGGAGGAACTCGAGCTCAGGCCCTCTAGCTCGTCATAGCTGACGGACTAACGGCACGTCTCCACGGCTGTGCACACGCTCACGGTCTGCACACTCACCCGCTTAGATCAGCACTCGTGAGCACGTCGTAGGCGCCTCATAGGGTGATCGGCCATGAAGCCTAGGAACGCCGCCGCCCTGCTCATAGTCGGAGTGATCATGTTCACAGCCGCCTGTGTGAACACCTCGCGAACAGACGAGCATTCACCCCCACCGCCGCCACTGAGCATCGCGCTCCACGGGCTCCCTCCGGACGACCGCGAACGTGCTCACGAGACGGGGCAGATCGTCGGTGAGCACCTACGCAGCGGGTGGGGGTGAGCAGGTCATTCGGTCAAGGCGTGTTGAGCACCCTTACGAAAGACCTTTGATCACCCGCACTGGCCGGAAGGTGCGCACCGATATTCCCTGTGACCCAGACGCAGGGAGGCATCATGCTGTTTCACATTGACTCATTCGGCACCGTCCGACCATGCCCTGTCCCCCTCGGCGTTTGCGACCTTGCGCCTCACTTCGAAACGTTCACCGCTGCCCAGAGACTTCACGGCCGTGTGATGACCGGACACGATGACGACGAATCGATGTTCAGGCCGTTCTAAGACCAGGGCAACCATTTGGCTGGGCGGTGCGTCGCCCTGGTTGCCCTTACGAAGAACCCCGACAGGCTGTGTGCTGCCTGTCGGGGTTCTTTCTTTGCGGGGCGAGGCCATGCCTGCGGCTATGGGTCAACCTTGTACGCAGCGATATTCGATCTACGACCACCACGCCAGGAGACACCAAGTGCACACCGAATCGACCACCGCCCTCGCACCGCCAGCCGAGTGGCAAGACGGCATGACACCTACCGCCGTCACTGATGTTCAGATCGTCTTGGATGAGGTAAAGGGCCTGTACGCCGAGGCCGTAGGCCACGGCGACGTCGAAGCCGTCTCACAGTTCGAGGCCATCCTCATCGGAGCCGAGTGACGACGATGGAGAACCTAAACGCCGACTTCGCCACTTTCATGAAATCCGAGCAGGCCAAGCGTGAACCGGTCGACCTCGGCAACTGGCGTGAACGTGTCGCACGCGACGCCGAACGCAACGGCGACGCACATGCCGACGCTCATCCCGACCGGTCACTTCCGAACCGGTACGCCGACACATCGGTTGAGGATGACGAGGCCATGCCGGATCTGCTGCAGGCCAAGCAGAAACGAAGAACCCCCGCAGAGCAACTTGCCCTGCGGGGGTTCTTCATCTCAGCCAGCGAGCGAGACTCGACGGCAACTTGTTCTTCAGTTCTTTCAAGCCCGCTGCCTTAGCGCCTGCCCTTGTGTTCGATCCGCGCATTGTCTGGCCGCCGCCCTCGCTGCGTGTACTTGTCTCGACTACTAGGTCGTCCGCGATGGCGGCTTTGGAGTAGCCAAACTCGGCGCACACATCAGCGAGCGATAGTTGCATGTAGTCGGCAAGTTGACGCACCGTTCCCTCCCATATCTTCGGAAGCATTCGACTCGGATCGTGGCCGACCCGCGCTTTCAGCTTGTCAAGGAGGCCATAGTGGATGAAGTTGTATCCGTTCATCAGCAGTGTGACATCTTCGCCGGTCGACGGCAAGAAGAATCGACCGTCGCGTTCTTCGAGTTCCTCACTCATCGTCGTCACCGCCTCGCGTGCTGTCCTGGCTGTCGCCTAAAGGTCATCGGCAGACGGAATCTGCCGGTTCAGAGGTGGGCGTGAACAGACCGTCACGTTGCAAATCCTCGAGGCGTTGGTGTTCGCTCGATAGACCGAGGTAGGCGACCGCTTCGAGGTAAACCACCTGGATGCTTCCGCGAACCGAGAGGAGGTACGCGTTGGTTCCGTTGCTCGTGCCCCACCGCCCTCCGGTCTCGGTGATCATGGTGTCGATGAGTTCGAGACTCGCGTGGAGCGATCGGACGAGCTCGTTTTCGCGTTCTGGTGCTAAGTGGTAAGTCATTTCGGCACGACGAGCTCGAGGCCGCCCTGAAGGCGCACGTCGCCGAGCACATCGGCGCGATCGCCCGCCCGAAGCGGATCTTCGTGGTGCAGGAGCTGCCCAAGACCCGCTCGGGCAAGATCATGCGCCGGCTGCTGCGGGACGTGGCGGAGGGACGCGCCGTGGGCGACACGACGACGCTCGCTGACACGCAGGTGATGGCGGTGATCTCCTCCGCGATCGCCGCGGACTGACCGGGCGCCGCCCCCTCCCGCCGCAGCGGCCGGAGGGGGCGGTGCGTCAGTCGAAGGCGACGATCAGCTCGACCTCGACGGGAGCGCCGAGGGGCAGCTCCGCCACCCCGACGGCCGAGCGCGCGTGGCGTCCGGGCTCGCCGAACACGTCGCCGAGCAGCTCCGAGGCGCCGTTGATCACGCCGGGCTGCCCGGTGAAGCCGGCGGCGGAGGCGACGAATCCGGTGAGCTTGACGATCCGCGTCACCCGGTCGAGCGATCCGATCGCGTCGGCCACGGCCGCGAGCGCGTTGAGGGCGCAGGTGCGGGCCAGGTCCTTCGCCTGCTCGGGCGACACCTCGGCGCCGACCTTGCCGACCAGCGGCAGAGCACCGTCGACGAAGGGGATCTGCCCGGCCGTGTAGACGAGGCCGCCGTGCACGACGGCGGGGACGTAGGCGCCGGCGGGGGCCGCCACCGCCGGCAGCTCGACGCCGAGCTCCGCGAGACGCTCGGCGATCACGCGCCGGCCTCGGCGACGGGGCGCTTGAGGTACGCGACGAGGCCGCCTTCGGGACCGGTCACGATCTGGACCAGCTCCCAGCCCTCGGATCCCCAGGTGTTCAGGATCGCCGTGGTGTTGTGGATCATCAGCGGGGTGGTGATGTACTCCCAGCGCGGGACGGACATGGCTCTCCTCGGGTGCGGCCGGTGCGGGACGACTGCTGAGCGCCGCGCGTCGGCGGGATGAGCGCCGCGGCTCGTCCGAGCGCGGCGACTACGCTGATTCTATGTCGGGGCAGGGCGGGACCAGAGTCGTGAAGACCATCGGGGGCGCCGTCGGCGGTCTGATCGGCATCGTCGCCATGAGCGTCGTCGCGGGAGTCCTGGTGGCCGCCTCGGTGACGCCGGCGATCGCGCTGAGCGGCATGGCCGCCGGCAACACGGTGGAGATGTTCGACAACCTCCCCGAGTACCTCGAGATCGGCACGCTCGCCGAGAAGAGCGACGTCTACGCCAAGGACTCCTCCGGCGGCGACGTGCTGCTCGCCTCCTTCTACGCCCAGAACCGCGTCGAGGTGGGCTGGGACGAGATCTCGCCGTTCGTCAAGGACGCCGTGGTGGCCTCCGAGGACCCGCGCTTCTACGAGCACGGCGGCATCGATCTGCTCGGCACGGTCCGCGCGGCCGCGACGACTGCCCTCGGCGGGGACGTGCAGGGCGGCTCGTCCATCACGCAGCAGTACGTCAAGAACGTGCTCGTGCAGAAGGCGGAGGCGCTCAGCGATCCGATCGAGCGGGACGCGGCCTACCGCGAGGCCACGGAGACCACTCCGGAGCGCAAGGTCGCCGAGATGCGGCTCGCCATCGGGCTCGAGAAGGAGTACCCGAAGAACGACATCCTGCTGGGCTACCTCAACATCGCCCTGTTCGGCGGCACCGTCTACGGCGTCGAGGCGGCCGCTCGCTACTACTTCGGAGTGAGCGCGAAGGACCTCTCGCTCGCGCAGTCCGCCGCGCTCGTCGCGATCGTGAACAACCCCGAGAAGTTCCGCTTCGACCGGCCCGGCGACCCGGCGAACCCCGCCGCGGAGGGCTACCCGCAGACCCGGGACCGGCGCGACTACATCGTCACCCGCATGGACCTCGAGTCGAAGGTGACGTCCGAGCAGGCGCAGGCGGCCGTCGCCGAGCCCGTGGCACCGGACATCACCGAGCCGAGCACCGGCTGCCAGACGGCCGGAGTCGCGGCCTTCTTCTGCGACTACGTCACCTGGGTCATCAAGAACGACGACGCGTTCGGTGCGAGCCAGGACGAGCGCGACGCCACCTTCAAGCGCGGCGGCTACCGGATCTACACCACCCTCGACTCCGACCTGCAGCAGGCCGCCGTCTCGGCGACCGACGACTGGGTGCCCAAGTCGATGGCGAACGTGAACATCGGCAGCGCGAGCGTCTCGGTCGAGGTCGGCACCGGCCGCATCCTCGCGATGACCCAGAACAAGGACTACTCCAACGATCCGAACCTGACGGGCCCCAACTACACGAGCGTCAACTACAACACCGACTTCGGCTACGGCGGCTCCTCGGGCTTCCAGGTCGGCTCGACCTACAAGGTGTTCACCCTCGCGGAGTGGCTCCAGGAGGGGCACTCGCTCGGCGAGAGCGTGGACGGCACCCGACGCGCCTACACGACCTTCCGGGACAGCTGCGAGCCCGACGGCGTCTACTACGGCGAGGCCTGGAACCCCGGGAACGACGAGGGCGGCAACGGAGGAGTGACCACGGCCCTGCAGGCCACGACCGGCTCGATCAACACCTCGTTCGCCGCCATGGCCCAGCAGCTGGACCTCTGCGGCATCCGCAACACGGCGCTGGCGATGGGCGTGCACCGTGCCGACGGGACCGAGCTGCAGAAGCTCGCGCCGACCATCCTCGGCACCAACGAGATCGCTCCGCTCACGATGGCCACGGCCTTCGCCGGCTTCGCGAACAAGGGCACCGTCTGCACGCCGATCGCGATCGACCGCATCGTCGACCGCACGGGCGCGGACGTCGCGCCGCCCGCCTCCGAGTGCAGCCAGGGGATGTCCGAGGAGGTGGCCGCGACCGCCGGGTACGCCCTGCAGCAGGTGGTCACGGGCGGCACCGGCGCCCCCTCCAACCCCCGCACCGGAGTGCCGCACATCGGCAAGACCGGCACCACGGACGACGCCCTGCACACGTGGATGGTCGGCGCGAGCACCGAGGTCGCCACCGCCACCTGGGTCGGCAACGTGACCGGCTTCACCTCCATGCGCGGATTCAGCCTCAACCGGGTGAACGCCGGCCAGGTGCGCCACCAGATCTGGCCGCGCATCATGCGCGTCGCCGACGCGAAGTACGGCGGGACGGCGTTCCCGGCTCCCGTCCGCTCGCTCGTCGACGCTCCGCAGGAGGCCGTGCCCCAGGTCACCGGCCAGAGCCCCTCTGCGGCCGCCGCACGCCTGCGCTCCGTCGGCTTCAGGGTCCGCGTCGACACCTCTCCGGTGCCCTCCGACCGCCCGGCGGGGACGGTCGCCCAGACGAACCCTCCCGCCGGGTCGCGCGTCTCCCGGGGCGCGGAGATCACCCTGCAGATCAGCGCCGGACAGGCCACCCCGCCGCCTGCGGGCTGAGCCCCGGCACCCCCGGCTGCTCCCGAGGGAGCGTCCGGCAGAATGAACGCGGCCGCGCTCGCGGCCGACGTGCGAGAGAAGGACCCATGACCGGACGCACCCGTCGCCCCCTCACCACCGCCCTCGCGGCCGTCGCTGCGGCCGGAGCCGTCGCCGCGGCCTGGGGCATCGGCGTCGAGCGGACGCTGTTCACCGTCCGGCGCACGTCGTTCCCGGTGCTGCCCGCCGGTTCCGAGCCGATCCGCATCCTGCACGTGTCGGACCTGCACATGGCTCCGTGGCAGACGAAGAAGCAGGAGTGGATCCGCTCGCTCCTCGCCCTGGCGCCCGACGTCGTGGTCGACACCGGCGACAACCTCGGCCACCGCGACGGCGTGCTCGGCATCCGCCGGGCTCTGGAGCCCTTCGCCGGGATCCCCGGCGCCTTCGTCAACGGATCCAACGACTACTTCGGCCCTCGGATCAAGAACCCGCTCCGCTACTTCGTCGGCCCCTCCAAGAACCCCCGGCAGCACGAGGCCGATCTCGACACCGAGGGGCTGACCGGCTTCTTCTCGGGCGGGCTCGGCTGGGTGGACCTCAACAACCGCGCCGAGAGCATCACGGTGAAGGGGACGCGCATCGAGTTCTTCGGCGTCGACGACCCTCACATCGGCCTGGACCGCATCGACCTCGTCGCGGGAGCCGTGGACGAGCTGCGCGGCGCGGAGGACGGACCGGCGGGTGTCAGCATCGGCGTAGCGCACGCGCCCTACCAGCGCATCCTCGACGACTTCGTCGCCCGCGGTGCCGAGGTGATCCTCGCCGGGCACACGCACGGCGGCCAGGTCTGCGTCCCGGGCTTCGGCGCCCTCGTCACGAACTGCGACATCCCGCGCGACAAGGTCGCCGGCTCGACGACGTGGGACAACGGACTGCGCAGCTCTCACCTCAACGTGTCGGCCGGAGTCGGCACCTCCATCTACGCCCCGGTGCGCTTCGCCTGCCGGCCCGAGGTGACCCTCGTGACGCTCACCCCCGCGGCCTGACGAGGGGTGTCCGACGGCGGTCCGGAAATCGGCTACTATTGTCGAGGCTCGTGAGCGGTTCTCCGTGATGAGCACACCGGGGTGTGGCGCAGCTTGGTAGCGCGCCTCGTTCGGGACGAGGAGGTCGTGGGTTCGAATCCCGCTACCCCGACCGGTGAGAAGCCCGGCCAGGATCGATGATCCGGCCGGGCTTCGTCGTTCCCGGGGCGTTCCGGAGTCCTGCTGCAGCGGGGCTCGCCCGCCGTCCTGAGCTGGACCCCGGGCGAGGGCTCAGCCGTGGCGGAGCCGGATCGTCGGCGGAACTGCCGCGATGACCGGGCTGCGCTCCCCGGCTCGAGCACCCACGGCGGCGCGCGGAGTGCGTGCGCACGGGCGCGCCTCAGCCCGCTCCTCCGCGCCTCCCGGCCCGATCCCAGCAGCCGGGAGCGAGACTGTTCTTCCGCCGTCGTCGCCGCCCCCGCCCGACGACCGACGAGAGGAGCACCGTGACCCGGTCGCTCACCCGCCTCACCCTCGCGATCGGCGTGCCGTACGTGGTCGCCCTCGCAGCGATCGCCTTCTGGCCGACGCCCGTCGATGCGGGGATGCGCGGCGATCTCGGCCGGGTGACCTCCTGGTTCGCCCGGCACGGCCTCCCGATGGTCGACTACGCGTTCATCGAGTCGACCGCCAACATCGCCCTGTTCGTCCCCCTGGGGCTGCTCCTGGCGCTCAACCTGCGGCTCCGGAGGGCGTGGGTCGCTGTGGCCGTCGGCGCCGTCGTGAGCTCGCTGATCGAGGCGGGCCAGCTCCTCTTCCTCTCGGCGCGCTTCGCGACCGTCGACGACGTGGTGATGAACACCTCCGGTGCTCTCCTCGGCGCGGTCGCCGGCGTGCTGCTCCGGATGATCGTCCGCGCACGACGACGCCGGAGGGCGGCGGAGTGGGACGACGCCTTCGCGCACATCCCCCTCCGCGGCACCGCCGGCGTCGTGGCGGATCAGCCGAGCCGCGTCCGCTGAGACGACGGCTCCTCCGCGTCAGCGGCCGAGGCCGCGGTACTCCCAGCCGGCCGCACGCCAGGCGGCGGGGTCGAGGCAGTTGCGACCGTCGACGAGGAAGGTGTTGGCCACCTTCGCCGCCGTGGCCGCGGGGTCGAGGGCGCGGAACTGCTTCCACTCGGTCACGACGACCACGGCGTCGGCACCGGCCAGCGCCTCGTCGACATCGGTCGTGTAGGTGATCTCGGGGTAGCGGCGGCGCGAGTTCTCGATCGCCTCGGGGTCGGTCGCGACCACGATCGCGCCGAGGTCGTGCAGCCGCGCGGCGACGTCGAGCGACGGCGAGTCGCGGATGTCGTCCGACTCCGGCTTGAACGCCAGACCGAGCACCGCGATGCGGCGGCCCTCGACGGAGCCGCCCAGGCCCTCGGTGACGAGGTCGACGACGCGCTGGCGGCGACGCAGGTTGATCGCGTCGACCTCCTTGAGGAAGGCGACGGACTCGCCGACGCCGAGCTCGTCGGCGCGGGCCGAGAAGGCGCGGATGTCCTTCGGGAGGCAGCCGCCGCCGAAGCCGATGCCCGCGTTCAGGAAGCGGCGGCCGATCCGCACGTCGTAGCCGATCGCGTCGGCGAGCTGCGTGACGTCCGCGCCGGTGACCTCCGCGATCTCGGCGATCGCGTTGATGAACGAGATCTTGGTCGCGAGGAAGGCGTTGGCCGAGACCTTCACCAGCTCGGCGGTGGCGTAGTCGGTGACCACGAGCGGGGTCTCGGCGGCGAGCGCGGTCGCGTAGACCTCGTCGAGGGTCGCCTTCGCCGCGGCTCCGGCCTCGCCCGCGGGCACGCCGTAGACGAGGCGGTCGGGGCTGATCGTGTCCTTCACGGCGAAGCCCTCGCGGAGGAACTCGGGGTTCCAGGCGAGGGTCGCACCGGAGGAGGCGATGCGGTCGGCCAGGCGGGCGGCGGTGCCGACGGGCACGGTCGACTTGCCGACGACGAGGGAGTCCGCCTCGAGGTAGGGCAGGAGACCGTCGATCGCCGAGTCGACGTAGGTCATGTCCGCGGCGTTCTCGCCCGGCTTCTGCGGAGTGCCGACGGCGACGAAGTGCACGGCCGCACCGGCGGCGTCGGCCATGTCGGTCGAGAAGCGCAGGCGGCCGGAGGCGACGCCGGAGGACAGCAGCTCCGGGAGGCCGGGCTCGAAGAACGGCGCGGTGCCGGCGGCCAGGGCGTCGATCTTCTTCTGGTCGACGTCGATGCCGATGACGTCGTGGCCGAGCTCGGCCATGGCGGCAGCGTGGACGGCACCGAGGTAGCCGCAGCCGATGACAGAAAGCTTCACAGGGGTTCTCCGAATCGTGGCGGGTTCGTGTCGCGGTCGCGACGGTGAGGAGGAGCGATGCGATGCGGCGAGGCGTCAGCGCGACCGGGGACGCGCGACTACCGCCGCGCCAATGCTCTCAGATCACGGGAGACGTCGGCGACAGCGGCCGCGATCTGCGCCGCCACGCGCTCGTGCACGGCCTCGCTGCGGCCGATCGGGTCCTCGATGTCGTCGCCGCCCTCGACCCGCGGGGCGCGCCCGCGGTGCGCGGCGGCGAGGCGCACGACGGCGCGGAGCCGCACGGCGGGGTCCTCGACCGTCGGCAGCGGCACCTCCCGCAGCACGAAGGGCAGCACGCGGGCGAACTCGAGCAGCGTGAAGCCGCGGAGGAGGAGCGACGGGAAGCGCCGGGAGGCGTCGACCAGGTGGTCGCGGGTCATCGTGAGCAGGAGATCGGCGTCGCCGACGGTCGCGTCGCCGAGCACCGCGCTCGTGTGCGCGGCCGGATCTCCCCCGTGCTCGGCCGAGAAGCGGGCCGAGACCGGGTCCATCGGCAGTCCGTCGCGCGTCCTCACTCCGGCGCTCGTGAACGCGAAGAGCGGACCTCCCTCGGGCGAGGTCGCGTCGGCGAGTGCGGCGCGCAGCAGCTTCTCGGCCATCGGCGACCGGCAGATGTTGCCGGTGCAGACCGAGAGCACGGTGAAGACGGGGGCGGCGGAGGCGGCGACCGGCTCGTCCGGTCGCCAGCTCCGGCGGGCGGGGCGGGCGGAGTCGTCTCCCGGGAAGATCATCGCGGGGCGCTCAGGCCGAGGTCGACGCGGGCTCGGCCTCGACAGCCGTGTCCGGGCGGGCGCCCGATCGCTCGGAGCCGTAGTAGCTCGTGTAGTAGTAGCCGTAGCCCCGGCCGACCTGGCCGCGCGCGGGCACGCGGTTGAGGATCACGCCGAGGGTGTGGCCGCTGACCCGCTCGAGGTTCTGGATGGCCTTGCCGAGCTCGTCGGTCGTCGTCTTGCCCGCGGAGATGACCACGAGCGCGCCGTCGGTGCGGGCGGTGAGGATGGCGCCGTCCGTGACGGGCAGGAGCGGCGGCGCATCGACGATCACGATGGCCTCGCGGGCGATCTCGTGCAGGAGGATGTCCATGCCGTTGGAGCCGAGCAGCTCGGACGGGTTCGGCGGGATCGACCCGGCACCGAGGATCCAGAGATTGCCGGACGGGCCCCACGGCTGCAGGACGTCCTGCAGCTCGGCCTTGCCGATCAGCAGGTCGGTCAGGCCGACGCCGGGCACGAGGCCGAACGACTTGGCGACGGTGGGCTTGCGGAGGTCGCCGTCGACGACGACGGTGCGCTGGCCGGAGGCGGCGAGCGTCACCGCGAGGTTCGCGGTCACCGTCGACTTGCCGTCCGAGGGCAGCGGGCTCGTCACGACGATGATGCGCGGCGGGCTGTCGATGTTCATGAACTGCAGGTTGGTGCGGAGCTCGCGCAGCGACTCGGCCAGGGCGTGCTTGCCGTCGGCCTTGATGTAGTCGGTCGTGTCGGCCTCGGGGACGATGCGGTTGGTCTCGCTGAGGCGCTTGTCGACGGGGAGGGTGCCGACCACGGGGAGGTCGAACAGGCGCTCGACCATCTCGGCGGTGCGGATGCGCCGGTCCAGCGTGTTGCGGACGAACGCGTAGACGAGGCCGAGGACGAGGCCCGCGAGCGCGCCGACCGCGAGGACGAGGCGCAGGTTCGGGAAGGCCGGCGAGGACGGGAGCGCCGCGGTCTGCAGGACGGTGAGGGAGACCGTGTCGCCGACGCCCGTCTCCTGGTTGACCTGCTGCACTTTGGTGGCGATGGCCGCGACCCAGGCGTCGGCGAGCTTCTGCGCGCCCTCGGGGGTGGAGGCGGTGGCGCTGACCTTCATCACCGGGGCGACCGTGTCGGCCTGCACGGTGATCGCCGAGATCAGCGTGGCGGGCGAGACGTCGAGGCCGAGGCTGTCGATCGCGATCTGAGCGACGTCGCGCGAGGTGGCGATCGGGACGTAGGTGGCGAGGCTCGACTTGGCGACGGACTGCGCGATCTGCTGCGTGTAGATCGCCTGGCCGTCGTCGGCACCGGTGGTGGCGACGGAGACGAGTCCCTGCGAGTCGGCTACGTAGCGAGGCTTCTGCGTCAGCGACCAGCCGAAGGCGACGAGAGTGCCGAGGAGGATCGCCGCGACGATCGGGATCCAGTGGTCGCGCAGCAGCCGGAGGACGTCTCGAAGTTCCACAGAGTCAGATTCCTTCGCTGGTACGGATCACGCGGCGGGTGCCGGAGACGGGTTCTTCCGAATTCTGACACAGCGCTTCCGCGCCCTCGGCGCCAGGCGCGTCAACCGTGCCACCCGTCGGGGGTGGGCTGCGGCGGAGTCCCTCTCGTGATCACACCGAGGCCCTCGAGCTCGACCAGGGCGGACTCGACGACCGCCTCCGCATCGACGCCGGCGGGCGGCGGGCCCGCCTCCTCGAGCACCGCGGCGACGAGACCGGGCAGATCGGAGCCCTGGCCGGCGTGCCGCCAGATCGTCGGGCCGATGCCGGACAGGCGCACGAGGGTGTCGCCGCAGAAGACGAGCAGCTCGCCGTCCGGGAGCTCCACGGCGTCGTCCGCAGGGGTGCGCAGGACGATGCCGGGCAGGGCCTCGCGCACCGCGTCGAGCGGCACGGAGACCACCTCGGACCAGGCGGACGGCGCTTCGGTGCCGAGGGACACGAAGGCCTCCTCGACCAGGTGCACCACGCTCGCGGCCTCCGAGTAGACCAGTCGCCGGACGCCGCCCACCGCCGAGAGGGTGCGGACGAGATCGGCGATCGGCCGTGGGCGGGCCGAGAGGTAGGAGGTCTGCGGCACCAGGTCCTCGATCGCGTCGACCGGGTCGACGTGCTCGAGGAAGGGCGTCCCGACGCCGTCGCGGCGCTCGAGCAGGACGACGCCCGCGAGCCGCAGGGGCGCCTCCGGGACCGGTCGGAGGGCGAGTGACCCGGGCGCGAGCTGCGCCTTCGGCGCCGACCCGGTGAGCGGCTTCACCGACAGGGGCTTGGGATAGGGCAGGACGCGCCCCTCCGGGGTGACGCCGACCGTCTCGTCGGTGACGTAGCCGAAGCGGGACCCGAGCGTCCGGGCGATGGTGGTCTTGCCGGTCCCGGACGCAGCGACGAAGGCCAGCACGCGGCCGGACTCGTCGGAGATCCCGCAGGCGTGGAGCATCAGCAGGTCGGCGCGACGGGCGCCGATCGCCTCGAGGGTCAGCGTCGAGGTGAGGGACTCCTCGAGCTGCGCGAGCGTGGCGCTCGAGACCCGGGGCGAGCCGTCGACCGGGACGGAGGGATCGTGCCCCACCTCGGCGAGGACGTCGCGCGCTGCCGCGTCGGGCTCGGACGCGCAGGCGGCCCAGCTGTCGGCGATCCGCGCCGCGTCCTCGTCGCCGACACCGCGTCCGAAGACCACGCGGAACGGGGTCTCGAGGACCGAGACGGACAGGGTGCGGGGCTCGGCGCCCCTCCCCGCGGCGATCAGTACGCCCCGTCGCGGGCGAGGACGGCGCGCGCGGTCTTGAAGAGGATCACGATGTCGCCGGTCATCGACCAGTTCTCGACGTAGTACAGGTCGAGGCGGACGGTGTCCTCCCACGAGAGGTTCGAGCGTCCGCTGACCTGCCAGAGGCCGGTGATGCCGGGCTTCATCAGGAAGCGGCGGTGCACGTGCTCCTCGTACTGCTCGACCTCGCGCGCCAGGGGCGGGCGGGGGCCGATCAGTGACATGTCGCCGCGGAACACGTTCAGGAACTGGGGCAGCTCGTCGAGGCTGAAGCGACGGAGGATCGCGCCCACGCGGGTGACCCGCGGGTCCTTCGCCATCTTGAAGAGGATCGAGTTCCCCTCCGCACGCTGCTGCGACGCGAGAGCCGCCAGTCGCGCCTCGGCGTCGACGACCATCGAGCGGAACTTCAGCATCTCGAAGGTCGCGCCGTTCAGGCCGATGCGCTCCTGCCGGAAGAGCACGGGTCCGGGGCTGGTGGCCTTGACCAGCACGGCGACGACGATGAGCACCGGCGCGCTGAGGATGATCAGCATGGTCGACGCGAGGATGTCGAAGAGGCGCTTGGCGAACCGCTGGCGGCCGTCGAAGCGCGGGGTCTCGACGTGGATCAGCGGAAGGCCCGCGACGGGGCGGGTGTGGATGCGCGGACCGCCGATGTCGGTGAGGCTCGGCGCCACGACGAGGTGCTCGCGCCCGGGCTCGAGGGTCCAGCTCAGCTCGCGGATCCGCTGCGGTGCCAGCTCGTCGGAGCTCGTGACGACCACCGTGTCGGCGCCGGTGGCGTCCATCACGGCGCGGACGCCGTCGATCCCCGTGAACCCGTGGACCGCGAGGCCCGAGAGCTCCTGCTCGCTCTGCAGCGCCTCCGCCCCGCCGACCGAGGTCGAGACGGCGCCGACGAGTTTGTAGCCGGCTTCGGTGCCGCGGCGCAGCTCGCGCGCGGTGTGCAGGACGCTCGCGCGGGAGCCGAGGAGCACGACCTGGCTCGAGAAGCGGCCCGCCCGGCGCTGCCGGGTGAGCCAGGAGCGCCAGACCAGGCGGCCGACGCAGATCAGCACGATCCCGGCGGGGAACGCCGTGATGATGTAGCCCCGCGCGAGCAGGATCTGGAGCAGGTAGGCGATGATCGCGACGATGCCGAAGAGCCAGATGGAGGCGTCGACGACGCGGCGGTACTCGACGTAGCCGGTGCCGACGATCCGGCGGTCGCGCGTGTCGAAGACCTGGAGGGCGAGGAGCCAGCCGACCGACAGGGCGACGGACACCCAGGTGTAGCTGACCGCGATGTCGGCGGGGTTCTTGAACCCCAGGTCCGAGTTCAGGTTCAGGTCGAACCAGAAGAGCTGCGTGCCGAAGACGGAGAGGACGATCGCGACGACGTCCGTGATGAGCAGCCGTCGCCGGTAGTCCTGCTCCCACGACGGCCGACGCCTCAGCGGTGCCCCTTGCGCCGTCATCGTTTCCCCCGACCTTTCCTGCTGCTTCGAAAGGCGTAATTCCGTTTCCGGTGTTGTCACGTCGTCAGGCTACCCACTTCCTCGTTTCGGAGGGGTGTCGCGCCGGTGAGGAACGCTCGACCGGTCAGCCGCGGAGCCGGCCGCGGCTCTCCTGGAGGTAGCACGCCCCGCACAGGGATTCGTAGGTGACCGCCGTTCCGTCGATCGCGACCTGATCGCCGTCGAAGACGAAGCGGCCGTCCACGACGCGCCCGTTGAAGATCGCTTTGCGCCCGCACCGGCAGATCGTCTTCAGCTCCTCGAGGCTGTGGGCGATCTCCAGCAGCCGCCTGCTGCCCGGGAACGCGGCGGTGCGGAAGTCCGTCCGGATGCCGTAGGCCAGGACCGGCACGTTCTCGAGGATGGCGATCCGGAGCAGATCGTCGACGTGCGACTCCGGCAGGAACTGCGCCTCGTCGACGAGCAGAGCGCTCACGTCGCGCTTCGACTCGGCCAGGACACGGGCCCGGGCGGCGGTGAAGACGGCCACCGGGTCGCCGTCGGGCTCGAACAGGATGTCCACCGGACGGGTCACGCCGAGCCGCGACACGATCAGCTCCTCGCCCTTCGTGTCGACGGCCGGCTTGGCCAGCAGCACCCGGTGCCCGCGCTCCTCGTAGTTGTGCGCGGCCTGCAGGAGCGACGTGCTCTTCCCGCTGTTCATCGCTCCGTAGCGGAAGTACAGCTTGGCCATCAGGTCTCCTCGGGGCGGGTCCGGGGGCGGGTCCGGAGGCGGGGCCTCCGGGGTGAGCAGGGGTCGGTCACAGGAGGAACCCGTCCTCGCCGGCGCGGCGGATCAGATCGGCCCGGCGGCTCGCAGGCCGGCCGACGGCGACGTACTTGCGGCGGACGCGCTGCAGGTAGGTCTTCGCGGTCTCGAACTGCACGTTCATCTTGGCGGCGACCTCCGGAGTGCTCGATCCGGACGCGTAGAGGCGCAGCGCCTCCAACTCGCCGGCGCTGAGCCGCGGGCGCTGCTGCGCCGCGACTCCGGACGGCAGGGGCCGCCACTGCGCGGACGAGACGTCGGCCGAGCGCATCTCGAGAGCGGCGCGGGTCTGCTCCATCACCTCGGCGAGCGAGCGCGACTTCGCCAGATGCCGCACGGCCCCGGCCTTCAGAGCGCGCTCGCGGACCTCGTCGTCCTCGCTCGCGGAGAGCGCCACGACCGCGGCTCCCGCCGCCCGGCAGGTCCGGATCCGCGCCTCGATCGAGATCGGCTCGCGCAGCTCGACGTCCATCACGACCACCTGGGTGGGGAACACGTCGCTCGTCACCAGGTCGTGCCAGGTGGAGGCGGCCACGACGACCTCGAAGTCCGGGGCGTGGGTGCGGATCCACGCGCTCGTCGCCGCGAGCAGGTCCTCGCGCGGGTCGAGCAGGCCGAGCCGGACCGGACGGGGCACCGCGTCGCGGGCGCTCCGGGCGGAGGAGCCCGAGGGCTCACCGGAGCGGGTGACCATGCGGACGATCCTAGCCGCGGCCGGGCCCGGCACCGGCTCAGAACAGCGTCGGCTGCCCGACGCCCGGGAGGATCGCGGCGCGCTCCGGGCCGAGCTCTCCGACCAGCAGCCCGTCGTGCTGGAGGGAGCGCCGCTCGCCGCCGAGGGCCCGCAGAGTCCCGAGCGAGCCGAGGGCCGAGGACTTGACGGAGCCGGTGGCCGGGTCCTCCTCGCCGCGCTCGAGCCCGTGCGCGCGCATCAGCGGGCGGATGCGCGCCGAGAGCCAGCGCCGGTACTCGAGAGGCGCGTAGGCGTCGCGGCCCGGGTAGAGCGCGCGGTACCTGTCGACCAGCTCGGGGTGCTCCTGCCCGAGCCACTGCAGGAACCACTCCTTCACCCCGGGCTTGAGGTAGAGGGTCGAGTACATGATCGTGCTGGCGCCGGCCTCGCGGCACGCCCGCAGCGACTCGTCGAGGTGCGCCCGGGTGTCGGTGAGGAACGGCAGGATCGGCATCAGGAACACCGAGCAGTCGAACCCGGCCTCCCGTGCCGCGGTGACCGTCGCCAGACGGGCCGCCGCGGTCGGCGCTCCCGGCTCGACGGAGCGCTGGAGACCCTCGTCGTAGACGGCGATCGAGACGCCGAGGTCGACCGGGACGTGCTCGGCGGCCTCGCGGAGCAGCGGCAGGTCGCGCCGCAGCAGCGAGCCCTTCGTGAGGATCGAGATCGGGGTGCCGGAGGCGGCGAGCGCGGCGATGATGCCCGGCATCAGCCGGTAGCGGCCCTCGGCGCGCTGGTACGGATCGGTGTTGGTGCCGAGGGCCACGGGGTGCCGCTCCCAGCTCGGCTTGGCGAGCTCGCGGGTGAGGACCTCGGCGACGTTCACCTTGACGACGATCTGGGAGTCGAAGTCGCGACCGCCGTCGAACTCGAGGTACTCGTGCGTGGGCCGGGCGAAGCAGTAGGTGCAGGCGTGGGTGCAGCCGCGCATCGGGTTGATGCTCCAGCCGAACGGCATCGTCGAGGAGGTGTGCACGCGGTTGAGCGCCGACTTCGCGAGCACCTCGTAGAAGGTGATGCCCTCGAACTCCGGAGTGCGCACCGTCCGCACCAGATCGGTGAGCGTGACGAGCCCGGGCAGCGCGGCCTCGTCGGCCGTGCCGATCGACTGTCCGCTCCACCTCATGGAGCCATTAGAACATATGTTCGAACGGCTCGCACCCGATCAGACGGAGGCGGACAGCTCCAGCGTCTCGGCGGTCGCGGTGACCGTCTGCTCGGCCTTCTCGGGCGCGTCGTTGAGCGTCGAGCCGTAGCTCGGCACCAGCGCGCGGATCCGGGGCTCCCAGGCCTTCATCCGGTCGGGGAAGCACTTCTGCACGATGTCGAGCATGATCGGCACGGCGGTCGACGCTCCGGGCGAGGCGCCGAGCAGGCCGGCGATCGTGCCGTCCCCTCCGGTGATGACCTCGGTGCCGAACTGCAGCACGCCGCCCTTCTTCTCGTCCTTCTTCATCACCTGGACGCGCTGGCCGGCCGTGATCAGGTACCAGTCCTCGTCGCGGGCGGTGGGGAGGAACTCGCGCAGGGCCTTCATCTTCTTGCCGCGGCCGGCGAGCACCTCGCCGATCAGGTACTTCATCAGGTCGAGGTTGTCGCGGGCGACCGCGAGCATCGGGCCGATGTTGTGCGGTCGGATCGACAGGGGCAGGTCGAGCCAGGAGCCCCGCTTCAGGAACTTGGGCGTGAAGCCCGCGTAGGGGCCGAAGAGGAGGGACGACTCGCCGTCGACGACGCGCGCATCGAGGTGCGGCACCGACATCGGAGGCGCTCCGACCGCGGCCTTGCCGTAGACCTTGGCCTTGTGCCGGGCGACCAGCTCGGGGTTGTCCGTGCGGAGGAACTGCCCCGAGATGGGGAAGCCGCCGAAGCCCTTGATCTCGGGGATCCCGGACTTCTGCAGCAGGTGCAGCGCGCCGCCGCCCGCGCCGACGAAGACGAAGCGCGCGGTCACGCTCTGCGGCGTGCCTCCGACGACCTGCTTGAGGTCGAGCCGCCAGGTGCCGTCCTTCTGACGGGTGATGTCGGTGACCTCGCGGCCGGTGTCGAGCGTGCCGCCGCGGGCGACGACGTGGTCGAACAGCTGGTGGGTCAGCGAGCCGAAGTCGACGTCGGTGCCGGCCGGCATGCGCGTCGCCGCGTAGGGGCCGCCGCCGGCGGGACGCTGCTCCATCAGCAGGGGCGCCCACTCGTGGATGGTCTTGACGCTCTCGGTGAACTCGATGCCGGCGAACAGCGGCTGGTCCTTGAGCGCCTCGTAGCGCTTGCGGAGGTACTCGACGTTGGCCTCGCCGTGCACGAAGGTCATGTGCGGCGCCGGGTTGATGAAGCTGGACGGCTCGCGGATGTCGCCCGACTCCACCAGGCTCGACCAGAACTGGCGCGAGATCTGGAACTGCTCGTTGATCTGGATCGCCTTGGCCGGATCGACGGAGCCGTCGGCCGCCTCGGGCATGTAGTTCAGCTCGCAGAGGGCCGCGTGACCGGTGCCCGCGTTGTTCCACGGGTTCGACGACTCCTGCGCCACGTCGCCGAGGCGCTCGTAGGCGGCGATGGTCCAGTCGGGCTGCAGCTGGGTGATGAGGGCGCCGAGAGTGGCGCTCATGATGCCCCCACCGATGAGGGCGACGTCGACCGGTTCCGAGGAGTTCACGAGAGACGAGTTTACGCTCGCGCGAGCACGCCGAGGCGGGGAGGGGCCTCGCTCCCCCATCAAATTCGCGGCTTTTCCACCCGGAAGGGGCCGGAGCGCTCGGCGCCGGCCCCTTCCGGGAGGATCAGGAGACGGGCTGCTTCGCCGCGATGAGCTCGGCGATCTGCACGGCGTTCAGAGCCGCACCCTTGCGGAGGTTGTCGTTGCTGATGAAGAGCGCGAGGCCGCGTCCTTCCGGAGCGCCCTCGTCGGCGCGGATGCGGCCGACGTAGCTCGGGTCCTTGCCCGCGGCCTCCAGCGGAGTCGGCACCTCGCGCAGCACGACGCCGGGCGCGTCGGCCAGCAGCTCGCGCGCGCGCTCGGGGCTGAGGGCGGAGGCGAACTCGGCGTTCACGGAGAGCGAGTGGCCGGTGAAGACGGGGACGCGCACGCAGGTGCCCGAGACCAGCAGCTCCGGGAGCTCGAGGATGCGACGGCTCTCGTTGCGGAGCTTCTTCTCCTCGTCGGTCTCGTTCGAGCCGTCCTCGACCAGGCTGCCCGCGAAGGGGATGACGTCGAAGGCGATCGGGGCGACGTACTTGTCCGGCGCGGGGAAGTCGACCGCCGAGCCGTCGTGCACCAGGTCGAGCAGGTGCTCGTCGGCGACCGCGGCGCGGACCTGGCCGGCCAGCTCGTTCGCTCCGGCCAGCCCGCTGCCGGACACGGCCTGGTAGGTGCTGACGATCAGGCGGGTGAGTCCCGCCTCGCGGTCGAGGACCTTCAGGATCGGCATCGCCGCCATCGTGGTGCAGTTGGGGTTGGCGATGATGCCCTTGACCGCCTGGTCGATGGCGTGGGGGTTCACCTCGCTGACGACGAGCGGGACCTCGGGGTCCATCCGCCAGGCGCTGGAGTTGTCGATCACGGTGACGCCGGCCGCGGCGAAACGGGGCGCCTGCGCGCGGGAGCCCGTGGCTCCCGCGGAGAACAGGGCGATGTCGAGCCCCGACGGATCGGCGGTCTCGACGTCCTCGACCACGACGTCCTCGCCGCGGAACGGCAGCGTCGTGCCCGCCGAGCGGGCGGTGGCGAAGAAGCGGATGGACGCGACGGGGAAGTCGCGCTCCTCGAGGAGGCGGCGCATCACCTTCCCGACCTGGCCGGTCGCGCCGACGACGCCCACGTGGAGGGGGGTGCTGCTCATGCTGTGCTCTTTCGTCCGTGCGGCGCGCGGGCCGCTCGTGGCGGGGGGATCGAGGGAGAGGGTACCGGTCGGTCCGGCCGCTCGGGAGGAACGGCCGGACCGCGAGGGTGTCCGGCCGTCAGCGGCCGGTACCGGCGTAGACGACCGCCTCGTCCTCGGCGTCGAGCCCGAAGGCGGTGTGCACGACGCGCAGGGCCTCGTTCACGGTGTCGGCGCGGGTGACGACCGAGATGCGGATCTCGCTGGTGGAGATCATCTCGATGTTGATCCCGGCCTCGTAGAGGGAGCGGAACAGCTTCGCGGAGACGCCGGCGTTGGTGCGCATCCCGGCGCCCACGAGCGCGAGCTTGGCGATCTGGTCGTCGTACTGCAGGGACTCGAAGCCGACCTCGTCCTTCTCGGCGTTGAGAGCCATGAGGACGGTCTGGCCGTCGGCCTTGGGCAGGGTGAACGAGATGTCGGTGCGGGCGGTGGCCGCAGCCGACACGTTCTGCACGATCATGTCGATGTTGGAGCCGGTCTTGGCCACGATCGTGAAGATCTGCGCGGCCTTGCCCGGGATGTCGGGGACTCCGACGACGGTGATCTTCGCCTCGTTCAGGTCGGCGGCGACTCCGGCGATGATGGGCTCTTCCACGGCTTGTCCGTTCTGCTCGGCGCCGGCGGTCTCGGCGTTGTAGACGATGGTGCCCTCGTTGGGGCTGAAGGAGGAGCGCACGTGGAGCGTGACTCCGTGGCGGCGGGCGAACTCGACGGCGCGGATGTGCAGCACCTTCGCGCCCGCGGCGGCCAGCTCGAGCATCTCCTCGCTGGTGATGCGGTCGAGCTTGCGGGCCTTCTTGACGACCCGCGGATCGGCGGTGAAGACGCCGTCGACGTCGGTGTAGATCTCGCAGGTGTCGGCGCCGAGTCCCGCGGCGAGCGCGACGGCGGTGGTGTCCGAGCCGCCGCGGCCGAGAGTGGTGATGTCCTTCGTGTCGCGGTTGAAGCCCTGGAAGCCCGCGACGATGACGACGGCGTTCTCGTCGAGCGCCTCGCGGAGGCGGACCGGGGTGATGTCCACGATGCGGGCGGCGCCGTGCTGCGCGTCCGTGATCATGCCGGCCTGGCTGCCGGTGAAGGAGCGGGCCTCGAAGCCCATGCTCTTGATCGCCATCGCCAGCAGCGCCATCGAGATGCGCTCGCCCGAGGAGAGCAGCATGTCGAGCTCGCGGGGGGCGGGGATGGGCGTGACCTGGTGGGCGAGCTCGAGCAGGTCGTCGGTGGTGTCGCCCATGGCCGAGACGGCGACGACCACGTCGTTGCCCGCCTGCTTGGTGGCGACGATCCGCTTCGCGACCCGCTTGATGCTCTCCGCGTCGGCGACGGAGGACCCGCCGAACTTCTGGACGATCAGGCTCACGTGCTGCTCCCGTGTCGGTGGCTGGACCGCCGTCGCGACCCGACGGGCGAGTCTACCGGTCGACCGCATGCCGGAGCGGTCATGCGACTCCGGCGGCCGCGTCAGTTCTCGACGAGCCGGCGGCCCTCGAAGGCGCGGCCGAGGGTGATCTCATCGGCGTACTCGAGGTCTCCGCCGACGGGCAGCCCGGACGCCAGGCGGGTGATGCGGATGCCGAGGGTGCTGAGCATGCGCGAGAGGTAGG
The DNA here is from genome assembly GCF_002932755.1 of Rathayibacter sp. AY1B6. NCBI lineage: Bacteria > Bacillati > Actinomycetota > Actinomycetes > Micrococcales > Microbacteriaceae > Rathayibacter > Rathayibacter sp. AY1B6. The sequence goes on along the minus strand of NZ_PSWL01000009.1, from coordinate 501 downwards.
TCGCCGTCGCCTCGCCCTCGAGGTTCGGGTCGGTCGCGATGATGACCTCCTGCACCTCGCCGTCCGCGAGCCGCTGCAGCAGCTGGCGGATGCGGAGCTGATCCGGGCCGATGCCGTCGATCGGGCTGATCGCGCCGCCGAGCACGTGGTAGAGCCCGCGGAACTCGCGGGTGCGCTCGATCGCCGGGACGTCCTTCGCCTCCTCCACGACGCAGATGACCGCGCGGCTTCGGCGCGGGTCGCGGCAGATCCCGCAGGTCGCCTCCTCCGCGACGTTCCCGCAGATGTCGCAGAAGTGCACGCGGCCGCGCAGCTCGAGGAGGATCTCGGCGAGCCGGGTGACGTCGAACGTCTCGGTCTGCAGGATGTGGAACGCGATGCGCTGGGCGGACTTCGGGCCGATGCCGGGGAGCCGGCCGAGCTCGTCGATCAGCTCCTGGACGATGCCTTCGTACATGCGGTCGCCTCCTCTCGGATGGGGCGGACGGGGGTGGCGGGGCG
>NZ_PSWL01000008.1:120047-138885 GCF_002932755.1 Rathayibacter sp. AY1B6 | reverse complement strand
GATCGGCTCAGGGGCTCGGGCGCGGGGGGACGTCTCGGGAGTCGGCGCAGGGTCGCCGACATGGCGACACGCCGACACACCGACGCCCCGGTGCCGTTCGGCCCGGGGCGTCGGTGCGGGGGAACGGTCAGACGACGCGCGGGTCGGACTCCTGGGTGTCGTCCTCGGGGATGTGGACGTCCTGGACGGTCACGTTGATCTCGGCGACCTCCATGCCGGCGATGTGCTGGATCGCGTCGGCGACGGCGGAGCGCACGTCCTCGGCGACCTTCTGCAGCGGCGCGGGGTACTCGGCGACGATGGTCACGTCGGCCGCGACCTGGCGCTCGCCGACCTCGACCTTGACGCCCTGGCCGCGGTCGTCGTTGCCGATCGCGCTGCGGAGGGCGCCGATCGCCCGGGCCGCTCCGCCGCCGAGGGCGTGGACGCCCGGGACCTCGCGCGCGGCGATGCCGGCGACCTTGGCGATGACGCCGTCCTCGATCACGGTGCGTCCGGATCCGGTGCTGGTCTGACGGGTGGTGGACGCGGTGGTCTCGGCCATGGTCTCCTCTTTCGCTCGGGGCCCGATCGCTCGATCAGGCGGGGTATGCAGGTAGGACGCTCCGTCGACGCCGAACGTCACGGTCGGATCCGGCCCGCCCAGGCAACTGCCAGAGAGCCGCGCGGCTCCGGGCGGGTCCTCTCAGGAACGAAGTCCTCGCGCGGCGATTCGCCCTCGGCTCGGCGCTGTGGTGGCATGGAGCCGTGACCGACGCGACCGCCCCGCAGGCGCCCCTCCCCGATCGGACGGCCGCACGCGTGCGCCCGCGCACCCTGCTCGTCCTGGCCCTGATCGGCGCCGTCGGCGGAACCCTGTCGGGCGCGTTCGGCGTCGGCGGCGGCATCGTGATGGTGCCGATGCTGATCGCCTGGGCCGGGATGGACCAGCGCCGCGCCTCCGCCACCTCGCTGCTCGCGATCGCCCCGACCTCGGTCGCCGGGGCGTTCGGCTACGCCCTCGCCGGCCAGGTCGCCTGGGTTCCGGCGGCGGTGATCGCGGCCGCGGCGATGCTCGGGGCGGTGGCCGGATCCTGGCTGCTCGCGCGGCTGCCCCTCGGCGTGCTGCGCTGGATGTTCGTGGCGCTGCTCGTGGCCGCGGCGGTGCGGATGGCCGTGTTCGGCTCGAACGACACCGGCGACGTCGCAGAGGGCTGGGGCGTGTGGCCCGGATTCGCGGGGCTCGGCATCGGGATGGGCGTCGCCTCCGGCCTCTTCGGCATCGGCGGCGGAGCGATCGCCGTGCCGGTCCTGGTCGGCGCCTTCGGGCTCGCGGACCTCCTGGCCAAGGGCACCTCGCTCGCCGCGATGATCCCCACGGCGGTCACCGGCTCGATCGCGAACGCCCGGCGCGGCCTGCTCGACGTGCGGGCGGGCCTGGTCGTCGGGCTCACCGCCACGGCGTTCTCCTTCGCCGGAGTGGCGCTCTCCTTCCTTTTGCCGGCGCGCGTGTCCGGGATCCTCTTCGCGGTCCTCCTCCTGCTCGCCGCGGCGCAGCTCGCCCTCCGCGGGCGGCGCCGCTGACCCCTGCACGACGCGGACCCCCGCCGTCAACGCCCTGTCCGATCCGTCGCAGACGCTCGTAGCGTCGTCGCGATCGGGCGCGTGCCCGAAGGCGCAGGAGCACGATGGACGAGCAGCAGCACCGGCAGCAGCGGCGAGGGGGCGGAGCGAGCCTGCACCGGGACGTCGCGCCCGGTGTGCACCGGCTCGAGCACGCCTGGACGAACCTCTACCTGATCGAGGAGGCCGGCCGGCTGACCGTCGTCGACGCCGGGCTCCCGAGGACGTGGCCGCACCTGATCCGCGCGCTGGAGGTGCTCGGCCGCTCGCTCCGCGAGATCGACGCCCTCGTGCTGACCCACGCGCACTTCGACCACCTCAGCGTCGCCCGCGGCCTCGTCCGGCAGGGCGTGCCCGTGCACCTGCACGCGGCCGACGAGCCGCTCGCCGCGCAGCCCTACTCCTACCGCCGTCAGCGCACGCCGTTCATGTACCCGCTGCTGCACCCCTCCGCGATCCCGGTGCTCGGCGCGATGGCCCGTGCGGGCGCGCTCGCGGTGCCGCCCGTGCACGGGACGCTGCCGCTGACCGCCGGGGCGGTGCTCGACGTGCCCGGGTCGCCCCGCGTGCTGGCGACTCCGGGGCACACCGACGGGCACGTCTCGCTGCACCTGCCCGAGCGCGACACGGTGATCGGCGGAGACGCGCTGGTCACGCTCGACCCCTACTCCGCGCGCACCGGCCCGCACCTGGTCGCGCGCGCCGCCACCGCCGACACGGCCCAGTCCCTCGACTCGCTGCGGGTGCTCGCCGGGACCGGGGCGCGGACCCTCCTGCCCGGCCACGGCGCGCCCTGGCGGCTGGGCGTCGCGGCGGCGGCCGAGCTCGCGGCGCGGACGCCGATCGCCTAGGGCGCGCCGCCGCAGGCCGCTCGGACGCCGGTGGCCTGCCTCCCCGGCAGACCCGGCTGCGCAGTCGTGGCACCATCGGAGGTGATGTCGATCCCCGGTCCCGCATGAGCGCGGTCAGCTACCAGGCCGCGTCGATCCCCCTCCGCCTGGCCAGCGCCGGCATGGTCGTCGCCCTCCCCGTCCTCGCCGTCGAGCGTCTCGGCGACGTCGCGCTCGGCGGCGCCCTGACCGGCGCGGCGCTCTTCCCCGCTGTGATCGCCGCGCCGCTCGTCGGCACGGTGCTCGACCGGGTCCGCCGCCCCCGCCGGCTCCTGGTCGGCGCCGCGCTCACGACCGCCGTCGCCTTCGCGGTCGCCGCCTTCCTCGGCGAGGTGCCGACTCCGCTCATCGTGGTGCTGCTGCTCCTCGCGGGGCTCGCGACGCCCGTCTACATGGGCGGCATGTCGAGCTTCGTCACCAGCGCCATCCCGGAGCCGCGCCGCGCCTACGCGCAGGACTCGCTCTCGTACACGGTCGCCTCGATCAGCGGGCCCGCGATCGTGGGCCTCGCGGTCGGAGTCGGGGGAGCGCGGACCGCGATGCTCGCCATGGCGGTCCTCGCCCTCATCGGCGTCGTCGGATCGCTCGGCCTGGCGATGGAGGCGCGTCCGGCGCCGACGGTCGGCGTGCTGCGGACGATCGTCGCGGGCGTCACCCACCTCGTGCGGCACCGGCCGATCGCGGTGGTCACCTCGGCGGGCACGCTCAGCCAGGTCGCGGGCGGAGCGGCGGGGGTCGCGGCGATCAGCCTCTCGGTGGAGAGGCTGGGCAGCACCGACGCCGCCGCGTGGATCCTGACCGCCTTCGCCGTGGGCGGCCTGCTCGGCGCCCTCGCGGTGGCGGCCCGCCGCTGGACCCGCCGTCCGCCGGCGTGGACCATGGGTGCCGCCTACATCGCGACCGGCGCCGTCCTCCTGGTCGCCGTCCCCGACCTGGGGATCGTCGTGGCGATCGCCGCCTTCGCGGTCGCGGGCGTCTTCACGGCCCCCTCGAACGCCGCGATGCTGCTGCTGCGCGACCAGGAGAGCCCCGCCGCCGTCCGCTCGCAGGTGTTCACGATCGGCGCGGGGCTGCGCTCCGCCGCCGCGGCCGTCGGCGCCGTGCTGGCGGGAGCGGCGTCCGGCCTCGGAGCCTCGTGGCTCGTCGCGGGGATCGCCGTGGTCTGGATCGGCTCGGGCCTGCTGCTGCGCCTGTTCCCCGCGCGCGACCGGGGCTGACCCGGCCGCGCGCGGGGACGCCGATCAGGCCGCGACGCCCGCCAGCGTGCCCGTGCTCGGCCCGTTCGGGTCGGTGATCATGCAGTTGATCGTCCGGTCGCCCGTGCCCCAGCTCTCGGCGGTCGGGTAGTAGTAGCTGAAGTCGTACGCCGAGTCCTGGTAGCCGATCCCGGTGAACGACTCGAACGCCGTGACGCAGTCGGTCTCGGCCTGCTCCGTCGCGACGGACTCGCCCGGGTACTCGTCGGCGTCGGCCATCGTCAGGTTCTGGAACACCTCGTAGACGTGCGGCTCGGTGCAGGGCACGGTCGGCACGTCGGTGACCTCGGTCGCCTCCTCGCTGAGCTCGCCGTTCAGGCAGTCGCCCACGCGCAGCTGGAAGACGTCGGTCGTCCCGCCCTCGGTGATCTCCCCGGTCTCGTCGTCGCGGGTCTCGCCTCCCATCAGGCCGTTCAGGCCCGAGCAGCCGGTCAGGCCGAGGGCGAGGGCTGCGCCGGCGGCCAGGACGAGGGCGGTTCTGCGGCGGTTCATGGCGACTCCCGGGATCAGCGGCACGGAGGTGTTCCTGTGACGACTCCCAGGCTAGGGGTGCAGGGCATCCGTCCCGAGGGGGATGCACTCGACCCGGATCTCCACTTTCCGGAGTAGCGGACGCTCGGCCCGGTCCGGTCGAATGGGGTCATGGCTCAGAAGACGATCGCAGACCAGCTCATCGCCCAGCTCATCGACGCCGGCGTCTCCCGCATCTACGGGATCGTCGGCGACTCGCTGAATCCGATCGTCGACGCGGTGCGCCGCAGCGGCGGCTCCGAGAAGGGAGGCATCGACTGGATCCACGTGCGCAACGAGGAGGCGGCCGCCTTCGCCGCCGGCGCGGAGGCGCAGCTCACCGGGCGCCTCGCCGTCTGCGCCGGCAGCTGCGGCCCCGGCAACCTGCACCTCATCAACGGCCTCTACGACGCGCACCGCTCCTCCGCCCCGGTGCTCGCCATCGCGAGCCACATCCCCAGCAACGAGATCGGCTCGTCCTACTTCCAGGAGACGCACCCCGACCGGCTCTTCGTCGAGTGCTCGAACTACCGCGAGCTGATCTCCACCGCCGCCCAGGCCCCGCGCGTCGTGAACGCCGCGATGCGCAGTGCGGTGGCCCTCCGCGGAGTCGCCGTGGTCACCCTCCCCGGCGACATCGCCGAGCTGGAGGCGGTGGACGGCTTCCCCGCGTTCGTGCTGCCGTCGACGCCCGTCCTGGTCCCGGCCGAGGCCGACGTCCGCGCCCTCGCGGCCGCGATCGACCAGGCGCGGACCGTCGCGATCTTCGCGGGCGCCGGAGTGCAGAACGCGCACGACGAGGTCGTCGCCTTCGCCGAGCTGGTAGGAGCGCCCGTCGGGCACAGCCTGCGCGGCAAGGAGTGGATCCAGTACGACAACCCCTACGACGTCGGCATGACGGGCCTCCTCGGCTACGGAGCGGCGCACGCCGGCATGCACGACGCCGACCTGCTCCTCCTCCTCGGCACCGACTTCCCCTACGAGCAGTTCCTCCCCGACGCCTCGAAGGTGGTCATCGCGCAGGTCGACAGCGACGCCTCGAAGCTCGGGCGCCGCGTCAGCGTCGCGCACCCCGTCCACGGCGACGTGGCGGCGACCCTCACCGCGCTGACCCCGCTCGTGCAGCGGAAGGACCACCGCTTCCTCGACAAGACGCTGAAGAAGCACGAGAAGCTGGTCACCGGAGTCGTCGGGAAGTACACCGAGGTCGGCACGCGCAGTCCGATCCACCCCGAGCTCGTCGCCTCCACGCTCGACGGCCTGCTCTCCGAGGACGCGATCGTCACCGCCGACACCGGCATGGGCAACGTCTGGCAGGCCCGCTACATCACGCCCAACGGGAAGCGGCGCCTGCTCGGCTCCTACATGCACGGCTCGATGGCGAACGCGCTCCCGCAGGCGGTCGGCGCGCAGCTCTCGCACCCGGGACGCCAGGTCGTGTCGCTGAGCGGCGACGGCGGGCTCTCGATGCTGATGGGCGAGCTGGTCACGGTCGCCGCCTACCGGCTGCCCGTGACGATCGTCGTGTTCAACAACTCCACGCTCGGGCTGGTGAAGGTCGAGATGCTGGTCGACGGCTTCCCGGACTTCGCTGTCGACGTGCCGATGGTCGACTACGCGAAGGTGGCGGAGGCGATCGGCATCCGCGGGATCCGCGTCGAGGACCCGCGCGACGTGGAGGAGGCCCTCCGCTCGGCGCTCGCCGACGGCGGCCCGGTCCTCGTCGACGTGGTGACGGATCCGCTCGCCCTCTCGCTGCCGCCCACGATCACGGGCGCGCAGGTCAAGGGCTTCGCGCTGGCGGTGTCGAAGATCGTGATGAACGGAGGAGCGGGCGAGGCCGTCGCGCTGGCCCGCACCAACATCAAGCACGCCCTCCGATGATCGACGCGCGGGCGCTCGCGAGCGGCACCTGGTTCGTCCGGGGCTCCTCGCTGCCGCTCTGGCGCTCGCGGTCGGGGGTGGCGATCACGTACGCGCCGCTCCCGACCGGCGAGATCGGCGACGTCGTCAGCTGGCGCGGCCGCACCCGCTCGCGCTACGTGGTCGGGATCGACACCCCCGACCCGCGCGATCCGTCCGGCTTCCGCTGGCGCGGCGTCGAGCCGCTGACCCTCCTCGCCCGCAGCCGCTGGTCGTTCGCCGCCGCCGACGAGGAGGCGGGCTGGGCGCTCACCCGCTTCGCCCGGACGCCCTTCACGCCCGCCGGCGTCGACGTGTACGTCCGCGAGCCGCACCCGGCCCGCGGCGTCCTCGCGGCGGCGCTCGCCGCCTGCGCCGCCGACCCGCGCACGTCCGCGCTGCGCCCGAGCCTCTTCGAGGTCGCGCCCTGAGCGCTGAGCGCGCACCCTCCCGCGATGCGTCACGAACGGTCGCCACTCCGGCGTGATGACGACCGTTCGTGACGCGTCGGCGGTCGTCGATGCGGAGCCCGTTCCGCGAGGGCGCGGCGCAGGCGCTCGACGGAGCGCTCGGGGTGCGGGACGAACTCGGCGCCGACGATGCGGACGACGCGGACGCCGATCGAGGCGAGGTCGTCGTAGCGGCCGAGGTCGCGCGCGAAGCGCCTGTTGCTGCTGCGGTGCTCGTCGCCCTCGTATTCCCACGCGACCCGCTCCGCGGGGTACCAGCCGTCGGGCCGCCCGACGAAGACCCCGTCGGCGTCGAACAGCGGCTCCTGCAGCACCGGCTCCGGGAGCCCCGCCCGGAGCGACGCGAGCCGGAACCGCGACTCCTGCCGCGACTCCGCCCCGTCGCGCACCAGAGCGAGCGCCGCGCGGAGCCGCACAGAGCCTCGCCCGCGGAAGGCCGACACGCGCTCCCGCAGGTCGGGCAGCGGCACCCAGGGCCGTCGGTCGGCCGGATCGCCGACGACCGGCGTGCGCACCAGCGCGTCGCCCACCGCGACGAGGTCGTCCGGCTCGAGGAGCGCGGAGAGGTGGCAGAAGAGCGAGGCCGGATCGGTCAGGGGAAGTCCGCGGCGCAGGACCCGGCGGACGTCGCGATCGGCGAGGGAGTGGCCGACGACGTTCCGGTGCCGGGGAGCGCGTCCCGGCCGGCGGACGCTGACGTGCATCGGCTCGTCCGCAGCGGCGGGAGGGAGATCGAGCGGCCAGAGCCGCGCCGCCGTCAGATGGCTCAGGAGCGCTTCCGGACCGACCAGCGCGAGGAGCGCCTCCGCGCGCAGGTGCAGGCCCGGGTCGGGGTCGGCGGTGCGGACCCCGTGGAAGGGGCGGTGGAGGTCGGAGCTGCGGAGCCGTCCGCGGCTCAGACCCTCCGCGCGGGCCTCGGCGACGGTGAAGGCGCGGCGGTGGAGTCCGATCGGGAGCGGCGAGGGATCGTGCATCCGGCCACTGTCCCGCCTCCCGACACTCGTGAACCGGTTCTCCACAGGTCGGATCCCGCGCCCTCCCCGCTCGACCGCATCCCTGCGTCACGAACGGTCGTCACCCTGTTTGGATGACGACCGTTCGCGACGCATCGGCGGGCCGGGGCGGGCGCGCCGGGCGGGTCACTCGCCGAGCGTGATCGCCTGCGCCTCGACGAGCTCGGGCTCGGGCTCGTGGGCGTCGGCGCGGGCCAGGGTGCGGCCTCCGAGCAGCACGATCAGCGCGGCGACGGCGACGGCTCCGGCCGCGGCGTACATCGGGAAGGCCGGCGAGATCGCGGCGGCCAGGGCGGAGGCGGCGGGCGGGGCGATCGCGCCGCCGAGGAAGCGGACGCCGGAGTAGGCGGACGAGGCGACGGAGCGGGGAAGGTCGGTCGCCTCCATCACGCACTCGGTGAGCACCGTGTTGACGACTCCGAGCAGCAGGCCGCCGACGATGATGCAGACGATCAGGCCGACGCGGGACGAGATCACGAGGCCGCCGGCGATCAGGTCGAGCGCGAGCAGCACCAGCACCGAGCGCAGCACCACGGTGCGCGGGAGGCGCCGGGTGAGCAGCGGGGCGACGAACACGGAGGTGATCGCGACGCCCAGGCCCCAGCCGAAGAAGGTGAAGCCGAGGCCCATCTCGTCCAGCCCCAGCGGGTAGGGCGTGTAGGCGAGCAGCACGAAGAAGCCGATGTTGTAGAACAGGGCGGCGCCCGCCAGCGTGCGGATGGCCGGGACCTTGAGGGCCGCGAACGGCGCCGAGAGCGGAGTCGGGGCGGGCTTCGGGCCGTCCTCGCGCAGGAGTGTCGCGATGGCGATGAAGCCGACGGCCATCAGCACGGCGGTCCCGAAGAAGGGTCCGCGCCACGAGACGCTGCCGAGGAGCCCGCCGAGCAGCGGGCCGATGGCGATGCCGATGCCCAGCGCGGCCTCGTAGAGCACGATCGCCGCGGAGGAGCCTCCGCTCGCCGCGCCGACGATGGTCGACAGCGCGGTCGAGATGAACAGCGCGTTGCCGAAGCCCCAGCCCGCGCGGAAGCCGATGACGCCCTCGACGCTGCCCGCCGTGCCGGCGAGCGCGGCGAACACCACGATCAGCACCAGGCCGATCATCAGGGTCTTCTTGGCGCCGATGCGGCTGGAGAGCCAGCTGGTGAAGAACATCACGACGCCGGTGATGACGAGGTAGCTCGTGAAGAGCAGGGAGGTCTCGGTCGGAGTCGCCTGCAGGCTCTCGGCGATGGCCGGGAGGATCGGGTCGACCAGGCCGATCCCCATGAAGGCGATCACCGCGGCGAAGGCGACGGCCCAGACGGCCAGCGGCTGCTTCAGGATCGAGCCCTGGGCGGGCGAGTGGGGGGAGGTGGTCACGGCGTGGAGCCTTTCTCGGGGGAGGAGGGGACGGGGGTGCCGGCGATCCGGGCGACGCGGGCCTCGACGAGGGCCGCGGCGCGCTCGAGGGCGAGGCGGTCGTCCTCGTCGAGGTCCTCGAACAGCGGGGCCAGGGCGGCCTCGAGGCGGAGCCGGTGCTCGGCGAGGGCGTCGACGCCGGCGGCAGTGGCCTCGATCAGCCAGGCGCGGCCGTCGCCGGCGTCGTGGACGCGGCGGATCCAGCCGGCCTCGTCGAGGCGGGCGATGATGCCGGTCATCGTCGGCTGGGTGACGCGGACCCTCGCGGCGAGCTCGCCGAGGCGGGAGGGGGAGGCGGTGCGCAGCTCGGCGAGCGTCGACCAGACGGCTCCGGACTGCGCGCCGAGCCCGGTCGCGCCGCTCGCCCGGCCGGCGAACCGCGTGAGGGCGGTGGCGGCGGAGGCGAGGCGCACGGGGGCACTGGAATCGGGCACGGGGAACAATATAGCACGCCTATGTAGTTGAGTGGAGGGGCCTCCGAGTCGGCCCTCCGTCGGGCGCACGCACTGACGTTCTCCTCCGCTTCTGTGACAGGATCGTCCGTATCCGCGCGTCCACTCCCGCGATCACCGACGGAAAGAGAAGTCATGTCCCCCAGCGAGCACGACGTCGTCGTGATCGGAGCCGGCGCCACCGGACTCACCGCGGCGCTCCGGCTGCGGCAGCACGGACTCGACGTCGTCGTCGTCGAGGCGCGCGAGCGCGTGGGCGGCCGGCTCGAGACCCGGGTGGTCGACGGGCAGCTCCTCGAGCTCGGCGGCCAGTGGGTCTCGCCGGACCAGACCGCGCTCCTCGAGACGCTCGACGAGCTCGGTCTCGGCACCTACTCCCGCTACCGCGAGGGCGAGAGCGTCTACATCGGCGCCGACGGCTCCGCCCGGCGCTTCACCGGCGACATCTTCCCCGGGAGCGAGCGCACCGAGGCCGAGATCTCCCGCCTGATCGAGGTGCTCGACCGCCTCGTCGCCGAGACGGACCCGGCAGCGCCGTGGACGCATCCGCTCGCCCGCGACTACGACCGCATCACCTTCGCCGCCTGGCTGGAGCAGCAGAGCGACGACGAGGAGGCGCGGGCGAACATCGCCCTCTTCCTCGCCGACGCCATGCTCACCAAGCCCGCGCACTCCTTCTCCCTCCTCCAGGCGCTCCTGATGGCCGCGAGCGCGGGGAGCTTCAGCAACCTGGTCGACGCCGACTTCATCCTCGACAAGCGCGTGATCGGCGGCCTCCAGCAGGTCCCGGAGCGGCTCGCCGAGCGCCTCGGCGCCGAGCGCGTCCTGCTCGGGCGCCCGGTCCGCTCCGTCCACTACGGCGACGACGGGGTCGAGGTGCGCGCCGACGGCGTCGTCCTCCGCGCCCGCCGCGCGATCGTCGCGGTCCCGCCGAACCTCGTCGGCCGCATCTCGTTCGACCCTCCGCTCCCGCGCCTGCGGCAGCAGGCCCTGCAGCACCAGTCGCTCGGCCTCGTGATCAAGGTGCACGCCACCTACGCCGCGCCCTTCTGGCGGGCCGACGGCCTCTCCGGCACCGCGTTCAGCCCGCACTCGCTCGTGCACGAGGCCTACGACAACTCGAACCACGGGGAGGAGCGCGGCACCCTGGTCGGCTTCGTCTCGGACGAGAAGGCCGACCGCGTGCTCGCGCTCGACGAGGCGGAGCGGAAGGCCGCGATCCTCGATTCGCTCGCCGCCTACTTCGGGCCCGCTGCGCTCGATCCGGTCGTCTACTACGAGAGCGACTGGGCGTCCGAGGAGTGGACGCAGGGCGCGTACGCCGCGAGCTTCGACCTGGGCGGGCTGACCCGGTACGGCGCGCTGCAGCTGGAGCCGGTGGGTCCGCTCCGCTTCGGCACGAGCGACCTCGCCGCCGAGGGCTACCAGCACGTCGACGGCGCCATCCGCGTCGGCAGGCGCCTGGCACAGGAGATCATCGACGAGGACGGCGCGACCGCACCGGCCCCCCAGCGCGAAGGAGCACAGCCCGCATGAGCACCCACTACGCCGTGATCGACCCGGCCACGGGGGAGACCCTCCGCGAGTACCCGACCCTCGGTGACGCCGAGCTGACCGCGGCGATCGGCTCGGCGCAGGACGCGTACTCCTCCTGGTCGCGGAGCGTGCCCGTCGCGACCCGCGCGGCGCTGATCGCCCGCGTGGCCGACCTGCACGTCGAGCGCGCCGACGAGCTCGCGGCGATCATCGTCCGCGAGATGGGCAAGCCGCTCGACCAGGCGCAGGGCGAGGTCGGCTTCGCCGCCGACATCTACCGCTACTACGCCGAGAACGGCGAGGCCTTCCTGGCCGACGAGCCGATCGAGCTCGCCGCGGGCACCGGCTCCGCGCTGATCCGCCGCGCCGGGCTGGGCGTGCTGCTGGGCATCATGCCGTGGAACTTCCCCTACTACCAGGTGGCCCGCTTCGCCGGCCCGAACGTGGTCGCGGGCAACACGATCCTGCTCAAGCACGCGCCGCAGTGCCCGGAGTCTGCCGCCGCCATCGCCGACGTGTTCCGCACCGCGGCCGAGGAGCTGGGCGCCCCCGCCGGCGTCTACGTCAACCTCTACGCCACGAACGAGCAGGCCGCGACCGTCATCGCCGATCCCCGGGTCCAGGGCGTCTCCGTCACCGGCTCCGAGCGGGCCGGCGCGGCCGTCGCGGAGCTCGCGGGCCGCCACCTCAAGAAGGTCGTGCTCGAGCTCGGCGGGTCCGACCCGTTCGTGCTCCTGTCGACCGACGATCTCGACAAGGCCGTCGAGGACGCGGTCGCCGCGCGCCTGGACAACAATGGCCAGTCCTGCAACGCCGCCAAGCGCTTCATCGTGATCGACGAGCTGTACGACGCGTTCGCCGAGAAGTTCACGGAGGCGTTCACCCGCGCCCAGCCGGCCGACCCGTTCGCGGAGGGCACCCTCCTCGGCCCGCTCTCCTCCTCCGCCGCGACCGAGCGCCTCGAGGCGCAACTGGCCGCCGCGCGCGAGCAGGGGGCCGTCGTCCGCGCCAGCGGCGAGGTGACCGGCAACTTCTTCCCGCCCGCCGTGCTCGAGGGGGTCACCCCCGAGATGGACGCCTACCGCGAGGAGTTCTTCGGCCCCGTCGCCGCGCTCTACCGCGTCCGCGACGAGGACGAGGCGATCGCCCTCGCGAACGACACCCCCTACGGCCTCGGCTCCTACCTCTACACGACCGACCAGGAGCAGGCACTGCGCCTGGCGGACCGGATCGACGCGGGGATGGTGTGGGTCAACCTCGTCCTCGGCGATGCGGCCGAGCTGCCCTTCGGCGGCGTGAAGCGCTCGGGCACCGGCCGCGAGATGGGCCGCCCGGCCCTCGAGGAGTTCGTGAACAAGAAGCTCATCCGCATCGCGTAGTACGGCGGAGTGCCGGTCCTGCCGGCGCTCCGCCGTGCCCCGCTCACTTCTTCGTCAGCGACGACTCCTTGTGCGCGGCCTTCGCGTCGGTCTTGTCGCTCTGCACGATCCAGTAGGGCTCGTCCTCCGAGGCGTTGAACTTCTGCCCCTCGAACTGGAACTCCTTCGTCTTCTTCTCGACCAGCTCGCCGTGGGTCTCGCCCTGCGAGGTGTTCCAGCTGATCTTGTCGCCCTTCTTCACGAGGCGGCTCCTCTCTCTCGGTCGCGCCGGAGCGCGGTGGTCCCCTCGCGCGGGAGCGCGATGGTGGTGGTGACGTCGACGATCGCCGGAGCGGCGGGCGCCGACGAGAAGCCGAACCGCACGGGCGGCGAGAGCGGGCGCAGCGGGCCGAGGTCCTCCTCCGCCAGCACGGCGTGGACGCCCTCGACGCGGCGGATCGCCCGCACGCCGTAGTACTCGCGGCGTCCGTGCCCGGCCGACCCGGCCGTGCTGACACCGCGCACGAGGAGGGAGGCGACCGGCGAGATCGCGGTCAGCCACGCCGGGTGCTCGGCGAGCGGCCGCGGCACGATCCGCAGCAGCCGGCCGAGCGGAGTGAGACCGCCGAGCTCCAGGCGCACCGCGAGCGGTCCGGCCGAGACGGACAGGCCGCCCGCGATCCTCCGCCACGACACCGGCGCGATCCGCACCTCGTCGAACGCGTACGTCGATCCGATGAAGTCCGCGACCTCCCGGGTCGGTGCGATCAGGAGGCGGTGGCCGTCGGCGTCCTCGATCATCGCGTCGGCGAACGGTCCGAAGGGGGTGTCCTCCCAGAGGCCCAGCACGATCCTCGTCCCCGAGGCCGTGCCGAACCCCGCGATGCGCCCGCCGAAGCGGAGGAGCCGCGGGGTCCGGCCGGTCATCAGGAGGCCGAGCGCAGGAGCGTGAACGAGCCGTCGCGGACGATCAGCGTGGTGACCTCGCCCTCGACGACCTGCTCCGGGTCGCTCGAGGCGGCCAGCGTCCACTCGGCGCCGGGCGCCTCGGGGACGGTGAACTCGACGCCGTTCTCCGCCGCGTTCAGCAGCAGGGCGAAGCTCGCGCTGCCCTCGTGCTCGAACACGAACGTGATCGAGCGGGCGTCGGGGTTGTCCCAGTCCTCGTCGGCGAAGCCCTGCGCGTCGGAGCGGAGGATGTCGACCGTGTCGGGGCCGCCGTCGCCGGGAGCGCGGCGGAACCACTTGGGGCGCAGCGCCGGCTCCGCGGCGCGGAGGGCGATCAGCTCGCGGGTGAAGGCGAGCAGCTCGCGGTCCGCGTTCTCCCAGTCGAACCACGAGATCTCGTCGTCCTGGCAGTAGGCGTTGTTGTTGCCGCCCTGGGTGCGGGCGATCTCGTCGCCACCCAGGATCATCGGCACGCCGGCCGAGAGCAGCAGCGTCGCGAGGAAGTTGCGGCGCATGCGGCCGCGGCGCTCGTTCACCGCCTCGCTCTCCGTCGGGCCCTCGGCGCCGTTGTTGGAGGAGCGGTTGTCGCTCTCGCCGTCGTTGTTGTCCTCGCCGTTCGCCGCGTTGTGCTTGCGCGAGTAGGCGGTGAGGTCGGCGAGGGTGAAGCCGTCGTGCGCGGTGACGAAGTTGATGCTGGAGACCGGCGAGCGGCGGTCGGCCTCGTACACGTCGGGGGAGCCGAGGACGCGCTGCGCGGTCGTGCCGAGCACCGAGTCGGCGCCGTTCCAGAAGTCGCGCACGTCGTCGCGGAACTTCCCGTTCCACTCCGACCAGTCCGCGGGGAAGCCGCCGACCTGGTAGCCGGCGGTGTCCCACGGCTCGGCGATCATCTTGACGGGCGCGAGCACCGGGTCCTGCGCGATCAGGTCGAGGAAGGCGCTGTGCACCTCGGCTTCGCCGGTCTGGCGCGTGAGGGTGGTGGCGAGGTCGAAGCGGAAGCCGTCGATGTGCATCTCGGTCACCCAGTAGCGCAGCGAGTCCATGATCAGGCCCAGCGCGGCGGGGTGCGCGACGTTGAGGCTGTTGCCGGTGCCGGTGGTGTCGAAGTAGTTCGCGCGGTCCTCCTCCACCAGGCGGTAGTAGGAGCCGTTGTCGATGCCCTTGAACGAGAGGGTCGGGCCCTTGTCGTTGCCCTCGGCGGTGTGGTTGTAGACCACGTCGAGGATGACCTCGAGGCCGGCCTCGTGGAACGCCTTGACCATGGCCTTGAACTCGTCGACCTGCGAGCCGTCGTCGCCGGCGTGCGAGTACTCGTTGTGCGGCGCGAAGAAGCCGAGGGAGTTGTAGCCCCAGTAGTTGCGCAAGCCCTTCTCCTCGAGGTGCGAGTCCTGCACGAACTGGTGGACGGGGAGCAGCTCGACCGAGGTCACGCCCAGGTCGGTGAAGTGCTTGATCGCGGCGGGGTGCGCGAGGCCGCGGTAGGTGCCGCGGATGTCCTCGGGCACGTCGGGGTGCAGCTTCGTGAAGCCCTTCACGTGCACCTCGTAGACGACTGTCTCCTCGAGCGGGATGCGCGGCGCGGTGTCGCCGCTCCAGTCGAAGGAGTCGGGGTCGGTGACCACGCAGCGCGGGACCGCGTGAGCGGAGTCGGCGTCGTTGCGGGAGTCGGCGTCCTCGTAGAACTGGCCGAAGACGTCCTCGGACCAGGTGTAGGAGCCCTCGATCGCGGTGGCGTGCGGGTCGAGGAGGAGCTTGGCGGCGTTGTGGCGGAGGCCGTTGGCGGGGTCCCAGGGGCCGTCGACGCGGAGGCCGTAGCGGGTGCCGATGTCCATCTCGGGGACGAGGCCGTGGAAGACGTGGCCGGTCCGCTCGGCGAGGGCGACGCGGGTCTCTGCTCCGGACTCGTCGAAGAGGCAGACCTCGACGCTGTCCGCGGTCTCGGAGTAGACGGCGACGTTGGCGCCGGCGTCGCCGCGCAGGGAGACGCCGAGGGGATACGGGAAGGAACGGGGGGATGCGGGCATGCGTCCATCCTGACCGGGCGCCTCCGGGAGCTTCGCGCCCTTGTCGCCGCGCCCGCCTCCCGCTAATCTTCCAGGCCCTCCCTTCGACACGGCGCCCTCCGCGGGCATATAGTCAGCTGGCTTACTAAATCGTCGGAGGAGAGCGCCGTGCGCAACCGCAAGTGGATCGGGCTGGTCGTCATCAGCCTCGGAGTGGCGACGATCATCGTCGACTCGACCATCGTCAACGTCGCCATCCCGTCGATCGTCGCCGATCTCGGGATCACCTCGACCCAGGTGCAGTGGGTGCAGGAGTCGTACACGCTCGTGTTCGCCGCGCTCCTGCTGGTCTTCGGGACCCTCGCCGACCGCTGGGGTCGGCGCCGGATGCTGATCGTCGGCGTCTCGCTCTTCGCGCTCTCCTCCGTCGCGGCCGCGCTCGCTCCGACCGGCGACCTGCTGATCCTCTCCCGGGTCGTGCAGGGCGTCGGAGGAGCGATGGTGCTGCCGACGACCCTCTCGCTGATCAACGCCACCTTCCGCGGTCGCGAGCGCGCCATCGCCTTCGCCGTCTGGGGCTCGACCATCGGCGGCATGACCGCGGTCGGCCCGCTGCTCGGCGGCTGGCTCACCACCGACTTCTCCTGGCGCTGGGCGTTCGGCATCAACATCCCGCTGGGCGTGATCATCGTGGTCGGAGCGCTGCTGTTCGTCGACGAGTCGCGGCAGCCCGACGGGCGGCGGGTCGACCTCGTCGGCGCCGCGCTCTCGATCATCGCCTCCGCCTCCCTGGTGTTCGCGCTGATCGAGGGGCGCACGCTCGGCTGGTGGGGGGTCGACGAACGGCTGAGCATCGGCGGCTGGAGCTGGCCGCTGGGCCTCTCGCCGGTCCCGATCGCGTTCGCCGTCGCGGTGCTCGCCGGGGTCGCCTTCGTCCTCTGGGCGCGGGCCCGCGAGCGCGCCGGGCGCTCGGCGATGCTCGCGATCGGGCTCTTCCGCCTCGCCTCGTTCCGCAACGGCAACCTCGCCGCGATGATCGTCTCGCTCGGCGAGTTCGGGATCATCCTGGCGCTGCCGATCTGGCTCCAGAGCGTCCTCGGCTACACGGCCGTGCAGACCGGCCTGGTGCTCCTCGCGCTCGCGCTCGGCTCCTTCGTCGCCTCGGGCTTCGCCGGCGCCTTCGGCAACCGGGTCGCACCGGTGCTCATCGTGCGGGTGGGCCTCGCGGCCGAGATCGTCGGAGTCGCGGGCATCGGCCTGGTCGTCTCCGACGCCACTCCGTGGTGGGCTCTCGTGCCGTTCCTCGCCGTCTACGGCTTCGGCGTCGGTCTCGCGACGGCGCAGCTGACCGGGGTCGTGCTCCGGGACGTGCCCGTCGAGCTCAGCGGGCAGGGCTCGGGCACGCAGTCGACCGCCCGGCAGATCGGCTCGGCCCTCGGCATCGCCGTGCTCGGGACGATCCTCTACACCTCGACCGCGGGAGTCCTCACGACCTCGCTCGAGCAGCAGGGCCTCCCCGCGGAGCAGGTGGCGAGCACCGTCGACGCGGTGGTCGACTCCTCCGGCGCCGCGATCGCGGGTCTGGCCGCCTCGCCGGCCACCGCCGACGCGGCCCGGGCGGCGGGAGAGGCGTTCTCGGACGGCACCCGCTACGCGGCCTTCGCCGCCGCCGGGTTCCTCGCCATCGGCTTCCTGGCCACGCTCTCGCTCGGCCGCCCCGCCGAGGAGGAGTCGGCCGCGGTCAGCTCAGCGGAGCCGAGTCGTCGGCGGTGAAGACGATCTTGCCGATCGTGCGGTCGGCGCCCGTCGCACGGCGCGACAGGACGTCGACGACGTCGCCCAGCGGATGCACGGCACCCGGCCGGGGCCGCAGCTCGCCGGAGGCGGCCAGCGAGACCGCGCGCCCGATCCGCTCCGCCGTCGCCACCACGATCAGGTTGCGCACCCGCGGGCGGTCCCGGCGGACGAGGCCCGACGCCTGCGAGACCAGCGCCGGACCGCTCGGCACCAGCGTCGCGATGCGCCCGCCGTCGGCCAGGAGGATCGCCGCGTCGTCGACCGGCAGGTGGCCGGAGACGTCGACGACCACGTCGAAGCGGCCGCCCAGCACGCCCAGATCGAGCGCGCGGTAGTCGTGCGGCTCCGCGCCGAGCGAGCGGAGGAGGTCGGCGGAGGCGGCCGAGCCGGTCGCCGCGACCGTGCAGCCCGCGCGCACCAGCAGCTGGATCGTCGGGTCGCCGATGGCTCCCGAGCCGCCGCTGACGAGGACGCGCTCGCCGGCGCGCACGCGCAGAGCGTCGACCAGACCCACCGCGGTGCCGCCCGACATCGCGAGTGTGACGGCCTCGACGAAGCCGAGGGAGTCGGGGAGCGGGACGAGCGACCGGCCGCGCGCGAGGGACGCGTCGGCGAAGGCGTCGCCGTCGCGGGTCATCCCCACCACGCGGTCGCCGATCGCGACCGAGTGCGACCCGGGCCCGAGCGCCTCGACGGTGCCGGCGATGTCGAGCCCGAACCCGTAGGGACGGGAGCGGCCGACGGCCATGATCCGCGCGGAGCCGGACAGGATCTTCTCGTCGGTCGCGTTGATGCTCGCCGCGCGCGTGCGCACCAGGACCTCGCCGCGACCCGGCATCGGCACCGGCGCCTCCCGCCACGAGAGCAGATCGGGCCCGCCGAACCTGTCGTACCCGAGTCGTCGCATGTCGCTCCCGTCGTCCGTGCCAGCCCCCCGAGCCTAGGGCGTGGCCGCTGGGCGGAGACGTCGCGGGCGCCCGGCGGAACCCCCTCCGGCGCTCGCGGGCCCGGTGCTACCGTGGCGGCCATGAGCGCAGACGACAGCCCCGAGTTCGCAGGCTTCGAGGCCACCCCCTCCACCGACGCGGAGAAGGCCGACGACGTCCGCCCCGCCGACGCCGAGGTCGAGGAGAACACGACGGCCGACGAGAGCCGCGACCCGGACCACGGCTACGACCCGATGAGCGAGAGCGGCTCCGAGAACGCCCCCGAGGACGAGGTCGGCCCCCGCGAGGACGAGGAGGGCCTGCTGCCTCCCGGCAGCACCGCCGAGGGAGCCGGCACCGCGCTCGGCGCCGACACCGTCGAGGGCGGCGAGCCCCTGGGCGAGAACGCCAGCGCCGGCACCCCCGGCCAGCTCGCCGACGAGCGCTGGCGCACCAACGGCATCGACCCGCTGGGGTGAGTCCTCTTCCGCGGCGGTCCCCGCCCGCCGCGGCGCGGTCGGCTCCTGCGGATGGCCGGGCGGATGGAGCGTCCTGCGTCCGGCTACGACGGAACGCTGACACGCGTTCCGCCGGTTCGCCTCGCGGATGTCCGCGGCGGTCGCCGTTCGCGCGGGCCTTCGACTCCTTCGGCCGCCACCACGGTCGACGGCCCCCGCGAGGCGAACCGTCGAAACGCGTTGCAGCGTTTCGGCGTAGCCGGACGCGACACGCTCCACCTGCCCGGCCGTCTTCGGAAGCCGACCGCGCCGCGGC